>DASSTK010000305.1:0-2154 GCA_035707945.1 Sphingomonas sp. | reverse complement strand
CCTCTGCATCCGCGATCGCCTGGACTCCGCCCGTCAAACCGAAGCTGATCGTCGCCATCTCGGTCGATCAGTTCGCCTCCGAGCTCTACCGCCGCCACCTGCCGACCTACACGAAAGGGCTGAAGACGCTTTCGCAAGGCGAGGCCTTTCCGATCGGCTATCAGAGCCACGCCGCGACCGAGACCTGCCCCGGCCATTCGACCATCCTCACCGGCCGCCGCCCTTCCGGCACCGGCATCGTCGGCAATAGCTGGCGCGATCGGAAGACGGGCAAGAGCGTCTATTGCGTCTCGATCCCCGGCAGCGCCGATCCCGACGCGCGGGGGCCTGAGAATCTGCGCGTCACCACGCTCGGTGACTGGGTGAAGGCGGCCGAGCCCGGCGCGCGCAGCTATGCTCTTTCGGGCAAGGACCGCGCCGCGATCACGATGGGCGGCCACCATGCCGACGGCGAATATTGGTGGCAGGACGGCAAAGGCTTCACCACATCATCTTACGCGAGCCATGCTCCGGCCAAGGCGCTCAAGCCCGTGCAGGCGTTCGACAACGCCCTGTTCGCGCGCTGGCGTCAAAACCCCCCGCAACTCTGGCCGACGCCGCCGGCGCGCTGCGTGGCGATGGAGCGGCCCGAGCGCTTCGGCGCGTTGAACCTGTCAGGCCATATCCCGCCCGATTTCGCGGCGCACGCCGAGGACGGACCGGATTTCCTGCGTTCCAGGGCCTTCGAGGAAAATCTGCGCACCTCGCCCCTGTTCGATTCGACGCTCGAGCGTTTCGCCGAGCAAGTGATCGACTGGCACAGGCTGGGGCATGGCCCTGCGACCGACGTGCTGGCGGTAAGCTTTTCGGCCAACGACTATATCGGCCACCGCTTCGGCAACGGCGGGCCGGAGATGTGCGAGCAACAGGCTGCGCTGGACGCCACCCTCGGCCACTTCATCGCCTATCTCAAGGGCCTGCATGTGCCGATGATCGTCGTGCTGACCGGCGATCATGGCGCAACCGACGCCGCCGAGCGCGAGCATCGCCATGACCCGGCGGCGAGCCGGCTCGATGCCCGCGCCTTCCTCAAGCGGCTGAACGCCCATCTGGAGCAGGCGCTGGGGCTCTCCGCGCCGCCGCTGGCCGGGAGCGCCGAGCAGCTCTGGATCAAGGCCACCGATCCGGTAATGCGGGGCAAGGTGGAGCAGGCGGCGGTTGTCTGGCTCAAGCAGCAGAAGCCGGTGCGCGCCGTCTTCACCCGCGCCGAGATCGCCGCCGTCCCCCGCCCGGCGCACACCCCGCCGGACAGGCTCACGCTGATCCAGCGCTTCCGCGAGAGCTACGATCCCGAGCGCTCCGCCGACATCGCCGTCGCCTATGCGCCGCGCACCAGCTTCGGAATGCCGGACAAGCCGGGCGACGCGGTGGCCGGGCACGGATCGCCCTGGGACCATGACCGGCAGGTGCCGATCCTTTTCTGGTGGCCCGGCGCGCCTTCGGAGACGCGCGCCACGCCCGCTGAAACGGTCGACATCGCCCCCACCCTCGCCGCGCTGGCCCGCGTGCCGACGCCGGAGGTGGACGGGCGTTGCCTGGCTATCGGACCGGAGGTGTGCGGACGCTAGTTTCGCGCGCTCAGCGCAGGCCGATCAGCTTGTGGGTCTGAAGCGAAAGGCGCCAACGCGGGTGCTGGATGACGAACTTGATCGCCGCCATGCGGTTGTCGTTCAGGGAAGTGCCGTCGAGCGGCTGGACGAGGTGGTGATCGAAGGCCCAGGCCTCCATCTCGTCCGGATTGGAGCCAGGTTGCGGCCAGATCAGCTTGAGCTCGTTACCGCTGCACTGGACGACCTCCGTGCCCGCCTTGGGGCTGACGGTGATCCAGTCGATGGTCTCCGGCACGGGAATCGTGCCGTTGGTCTCGATAGCGATGGTGAAATCCTCGGTGTGCAGCGCGTCGATCAGCGCTTCGTCCACCTGCAGCATGGGCTCGCCGCCGGTGAGCACCACGAAGCGGCTGTTGGGCGCAGCCTCCTCGATGCCGAGCCCCCAGGTCTCGACCACCTTGGCGGTGAGCGCGGCGGCATCGGCATAGCGGCCGCCGCCGTCGCCGTTGGTGCCGACGAAATCGGTGTCGCAGAAGGTGCAGTCCGCCTCCGCGCGATCCTCCTC
>DASSTK010000304.1:0-8560 GCA_035707945.1 Sphingomonas sp. | reverse complement strand
ATCGTGCAGGCCGGAGACGGGCAGCACCGTGACGCCGCCGCGCCGGACGGGCGCGGTGCTGCCCGCATCGAAAGACATGCGGCACTCGCCGCCCAGATAGGCGGGATTGACGCTCGCGCCCCAGGGTATGCCGAGGGCGGCGAGCGCGCGTGGCGTGTTGTCGTTCGCCCCGAAATTACCCGCGCGGAAGGCGGCGGGCGGCGGCGCGCCCGCGCGGACCAGCATGTCCCGCGCGAGCCCGATCAGCGCGATCTGATCTTCGAGCGCGAAATCGCCGATGTTGCGGCCCCGTCTGCCGCCGACCGGGGATTGCTTCGCCCATTCCAGCCATTCGGTGTGGATATGAAGCTGCGCCTCGTGCCCGCGCGCGACGATCGGGCCGACCATATCCGCCACGATCTGCTCGCCATAGACGAGGCCGGGCATGGGATCGACGAAGAAGACGCCGGTGAGCCCCGCTTCCTCCAGCCGATCCATCTGCCAGCCCACGCCGAACGCGCCCGCCGGACAGCGGCCGAAGATCGAGCTCGCGAAATTGGCGCGCGAATCCACGCCCCGCTGGTGTAGCGCGGGCGACAGCTCGGTATCGACCGTGACGAGGACCCTTGTCGTCATGCCGTCCCATTATCGCGCGGCAAGCCCACTCCCGACTTTCCGCGCGGCCCCTATTCATGGCAGGGTTTAACGCGCCGTCAACCGCGTGGGGATAGGGACCGTTCACCTGAGGAGGTGGCCCTGGACGTGATGGAAACCCCTGAAAAATCCTCCCCCGCAGGGGGAGGGGGACCGCGCGCAGCGCGGTGGAGGGGTATCACCGCCCGAGGCGGGCCTTTCGCCCAGCCCCAAGCCGGGATACCCCTCCACCATTCGCTGCGCGAATGGTCCCCCTCCCCTTTCAGGGGAGGATTGCAGAGATGATCGACACCTTCGCGCTGGCGCTGACGCACGGGCTGCTGTTGCTGGCCGCGTGGCGGCTGTTCCGGCGGGACGATCTCGATACGGACGATCCGGGCCGCGCCCGCCGGGCGTGGGGGCGCAAGCCCGATGCATGATCTCGGCCTGATCGGCTTCCTGCTGATCCTGATCGGGCTCGGCTTCAAACGGCCGTTCCTGTTCGTGCTCGGCTATGTCTATGTCGACATCGTCTCGCCGCAGCGGCTTTCCTATTATCTGCTGAACAGCGTGCCGGTCTCGCTGATCTTCTTCGTGCTGGCGGTGATCGGCTACGCGGCGATGGACGACAAATCGGGGACGCGCCTGTCCGGCCGGCAGGCGGTGATGCTGATGCTGCTCGCCTGGTGCGGCTACACCACCCTGACCGCCGACTTCCCCGCCGCCGCGCTGACCAAGTGGGACTGGGTGTGGAAGGCGTTGACCTTCGCGATCTTCCTGCCCTTCACGCTTCGCACCAAGCTGCGGATCGAGGCGCTGCTGCTGTTCATGGTGCTCTCCGCCGCCTCGCTGATCATCGTCGGCGGGATCAAGACGCTGCTTTCGGGCGGCGGCTATGGGATGCTCGATCTCGGCGTGGAGGATAATTCGGGGTTGTACGAGGGATCGACCATCTCGACAGTGGCGATCGCGATCATCCCCACCATCCTTTATCTGGCCAAGCACGGGACGGTCTTCCCGCCGGACTGGAAGGTGAAGCTCTACGCTTGGGCGCTCGTCTTCGCCTGCCTGCTGATCCCGATCGGCACGCAGACGCGCACCGGGCTGATCTGTATCGGCCTCGTCGCGGTGATGATGCTGCGCGAAACCAACCGGCGCTTCCTCTATATCGCGGGCGTGGGGCTGGCGGTGGTCGCCGCCGTGCCCTTCCTGCCGGCGAGCTACACCCAGCGGATGCAGACGATCGAGGGCTATAAGGGCGATGCTTCCGCCACCACCCGGATCGCGGTGTGGCGCTGGACGTGGAAATATGTGCAGGATCATCCCGGCGGCGGCGGCTTCGACGCCTATCTCCAGAACCATCTGACCATCCATCTTTCCGATACCGACAAGGCGCTGGGCGGATCGGAGACGGTCAACTCCGTCGAATATGACAAGGCGCGCGCCTATCACTCCGCCTATTTCGAGATGCTGGGCGAGCAGGGCTTCTTCGGCTTCGCGCTGTGGGCGATGCTGCATCTGGCCGGGCTGTTCCGCATGGAGCTGCTGCGGCGGCGCTTCCGCAAGAGCAGCGATCCCGGCGAGGACTGGATTTCGCCGCTCGCCACCGCGCTCCAGCACGGGCACATAATCTATCTGGTGGGATCGCTGTTCATCGCCATCGCCTTCCAGCCCTTCGTCTATATGCTGGTGGCGGCCGAGATCGGGCTGGACGGCTATATCCGCCGCACCCGCCCGCGCCGCGCGAAACGCCCGATGGGGCGGCCGCTCCCCGCCGCCCCTCCCCCCGCGACGGCGGCGGCGGCGTGACCCGGCCCGAGCTCAAGCCGCTGACCTCGGTGCGCGGGCTGTTCGCCTGGGGGGTGGTGCTGTTCCACCTGCGGCTGGCCTGCGCGGGGTGGCTGCCGGAGGGCGTGGTCCACGCGCTCGGCAAGGGCTATCTGGCGGTCGATTTCTTCTTCCTGCTGTCCGGCTTCGTCATCCAACTCAACTATGGCGAGCCGCTGGCGACGGGCGGCCGGAAAGAGGCGGCGGATTTCCTGGTGCGCCGCATCGCGCGGGTGTGGCCGCTGCACGCCGTGATGCTGGGCTTCGCGGCGGGACTCGCGATCCTGCTGCTCGCGACCGGACGGCCCGCGCCGCATTTCCCCTTCGCGCTGCTGCCGCTGCATCTGGCGATGATGCAGGATTGGGGCTTCTCGCGCGCGCTGCTGTGGAACGATCCGGCCTGGTCGATCAGCTGCGAATGGGCGGCCTATCTGCTGACGCCGCTCGCCGCCTGGGCGATCGGGCGGCGCGCGGGCTGGCCTGCGTGGGCGCTGGCGATCGCGGCGGCGCTGCCGCTGCTGTTGCTGTTCGGGGTGATGACGGCGGCGGGGGCGAACGGGCTGGGCTACGACATCGCGCATCTCGGCATCGTCCGCTGCCTGACCGAGTTCGCCTGCGGGACTCTGCTGTGCGACCTGTGGCGGCGCTGGCGGGGCAACGCGCGGGCGGAGATGGCGGCCTGGGGCTTCGGGGCGGCGATGCTCGCCGGCTGGGCGGCGGGATTGCCGGAGACGCTGGCCGCGCCGTTCGCCTTCGCGGGGCTGCTGCTCGGCCTCGCGCTCGGCTCCGAACGGCCGCGCCATCCGCTCGCGGCGGGCTGGATCCACTATCTCGGCGAGATCAGCTACGCGACCTATCTCTCCCACTTCCTGCTGTTCTTCGCCTTCAAGCTCGCCTTCGTGCATGACGCCCATGCCGTGCGGCCGAGCCTGATCGCGGCTTTCCTGCTGTTCGAAGTGGCGGCCTCGGCGGCGCTCTATCACGGGGTCGAGCGGCCGGCGCAGAAGGCGATCCGGCGCTGGTGGTCGGGCAAACGACCGAGCGGGGGCGAACCGGCGGCGAACCCGCTCCCCGCGATCCCGCGCGAGGCGGAAGCGGGCTGAACGGGCGCACAATCCTTCGCTGCGGATTGCCAAACGAGACCCCAGCTTTCGCTGGGGTGACGGCTTTCCATAAAGCGAGAGCGCCGGACTTTCGCCCGGCGCTCCCTGCCCACGGCAGGTGGGGCGTTACTGGTTGTTCTGGCGGTTGAGGAAGCCCGGAAGCTCGCCGGCCTGGCGGCGCTGGGTGCGGGGCTGTTCTTCCTCGACCTGGGCCTTGGCGGCGCCGCGGGCGATGGAGGACATGCGCTCGAACAGCGTGCCGCCTTCGCGTGGAGCAGCGGGGGCGGCGGTGCGGGCGACACGGGCCGGAGCGGGCTCGGCGGCCGCCTCGTGGCCGAGGTTGAGCCAGCGACGGTTGCTGCTTTCCTGCGGGTGGGCCTCGACCCCGCCGCCCTTCGGCGTCGGGCTGGAGGCGACCGGAGGGGTCAACACCGCATCGTCGCCGAGCAGCAGCTCGTCGGCCTGATCGTCGACGGGCGCGGGCGCCTCGGCGACGGGGGCGGGCTCGCTCTCGGCGGTCGCCGCCGCAGGCTCGGGCTCGGCTTCGGGAGCCGGCTCGGGCGCGGCCGCGACAGGCGCTACGGGAGCGGGCGCGGCGGCCGGGCCGGTGGGCGTCGCCGCCGCCTCGGTGCGGGCGCGGGTCTGCGGGAAGCTGAACAGCTTGGCCGGCTCGGCGTGCTGCACCTCGTCCGCCTCGATGCCGGTGGCGACCACGGATACGCGGATCTTGCCTTCCAGATCGTTGTTGAAGGCCGAGCCCCAGATGATGTTGGCGTCCGGATCGACCAGCTCGCGGATATGGTTGGCGGCCTCGTCCACCTCCATCAGGCGCATATCCTCGCCGCCGGTGATCGAGACGATGACGCCCTTGGCGCCCTTCATCGATACGCCGTCGAGCAGCGGGTTGGCGATCGCCTTCTCGGCCGCCTCGATCGCGCGGTTGTCGCCGCCCGCCTCGCCGGTGCCCATCATCGCCTTGCCCATCTCCCCCATCACCGAGCGGACGTCGGCGAAATCGAGGTTGATGAGGCCGGGCATGACCATGAGATCGGTGATGCCGCGCACGCCCTGCTGCAGCACCTCGTCCGCCATCTTGAACGCCTCCTTGAAGGTGGTGTTCGGGTTGGCGATGAGGAACAGATTCTGGTTGGGGATGACGATCAGCGTATCGACGTGCTTCTGCAGCTCCTCGATGCCGGCATCGGCCGAACGCATCCGGCGCGTGCCTTCGAAGGCGAAGGGCTTGGTGACGACCCCGACCGTCAGGATGCCGCGCTCGCGCGCCGCCTTGGCGATGACGGGAGCGGCGCCGGTGCCGGTGCCGCCGCCCATGCCGGCGGCGATGAAGCACATATGCGCGCCGTCCAGCGCCTTTTCGACCTGCTCGAGCGTCTCTTCCGCCGCCGCGCGGCCGATCTCGGGCCGCGATCCCGCACCCAGGCCCTGCGTGATGCGCAGGCCGAGCTGGATGCGCCGTTCCGCCGGCGAATGGTTGAGCGCCTGCGCATCGGTGTTGGCGACGAGGAAATCGACCCCCTGCACCTCCGCCCCGATCATGTTGGCGATCGCGTTGCCGCCGGCGCCGCCCACGCCGATCACGCTGATGCGGGGCCGCAGCTCATCGACTTCCGGCCTGACGAATTCGATGCTCATCCTTGAAACTCCCCGAGATTTACACGCCCCGCGTTACGCCTTGCCCGATTCTGCCAAAAGCCTTGGCCCGACGCACGCGAAAAGATTAACAATCCACACATTTCTTCTAATAGCCGCTCCTGAAGGCGGCGATCAGCCGCTGCACCAGACCGCCGGAGGCCGCCTTGGCCGCGCTCGCCGCGCCCACGCCCGCCTGCCGCAAGTCCACCGGATCGGATGCCGCATAGAGCGCAAGGCCCGTCAAGGTGGCGAAGGCCGGACCGGCATGCGCTTCGGGCAGACCGGCCAGCGGGCGCGGCCGGCCGATCCGCACCGCGCGGCCCAGCACGCCCTGGATGTAATCCGCAATGCCCTTCAGCTCCGCCCCGCCGCCGGTCAGCACCACCTGCCGGCCGACCGGGCCGGCGAAACCGAGCTGCTTGAGCGCGGCGGCGATCTCGCCCGAAAGCAGATCGAGCCGCTGGCGGATCACCGCGATCAATTGCGCGCGGGTGATGCGCTGCGGCTCCGCCCCTTCTTCCGCGCCGGCGACGGGGGCGACATCGATCATGTCATGGTTGTCGCGGGGGCTGGTCGTCGCCGATCCGTAGAAGCATTTCAGCCGCTCGGCGAGGCTGCGGCGGGCGCCGAAGGCCGAGGCGATGTCATCGGTGATATCCGCGCCGCCATAGGGAATGGCCGCGAGGCCGACGAGCATCCCGCCCGCGAACAGCGAGACGTTGGTGACGCCCGCGCCCAGCTCGACCAGGGCGACGCCGAGCTCGCGCTCCTCTTCGGAGAGGCAGGCGAGCCCGGTGGCGATGGGGGCCGCCACGATCGACTTCACCGCGAGATGGGCCGAGCGCACCGCGAGATCGAGGTTGCGCACCGGCGAGGGATCGGCCGCGACGACGTGGATGTCGACGCCGAGCCTGTCGGCGTGCAGGCCGAGCGGCTTCTTCACACCCTGCACGCCGTCCAGCGTGTAGAGCGTCGGCTGGGCGTGGAGCACCATGCGGCCTTCGGGATCGATCGCGTTGCGGCCGTGATCGAGCAGATCGTCGATATCCGGCTGCTCGATGCGAACGCCGCCCAGCTCCACCTCGACCGAAGCGACGCGACTGATGAGGCCGCCGGCCGAGAAGCCGACCCACGCTTCCTCGATATTGAGGCCGGCGATGCGCTCGGCCTGCTCGACAGCCTCGCGGATCGAGCTTTCGGTGCGCTCCATATCGGCGATGTAGCCGCGCTTGACGCCCCGGCTCTCGCGCTGGCCGGTGCCGAGCACGTTGAGCTCGCCGGCCTCCGAAAGCTGCGCGATCATCGCGCAGACCTTGGAGGAACCGATATCGAGGGCGGTGATGAGGCGGCCCTGTGCCATGCCCGCTCAGATCGCGTCCGTGCCGACGGGGGCGGGATTGGGCGGCGGCTGGACGTCGCCGATCTCATGCCCCGGCTCTTTCGAGACGCGCACCACCACCTTGCCGGGCAGGCGCATGTCGAAGCGGACGAAGCCCTGCCCCAGCAGCCGCGCCGCCTGATCCATCCGATCGAACTTGGCGAAGGCGGCGCGAGCGGCCTCCTCCCCTTCCGGCAGCGCCAGCGTCTCGCCGGACTGGAAGTGGATATCCCAGCGCCGCCCCCCGATCCAGGCGGCGGCGGCGATCATCGGCTTCAGGCGCGGCGCGGCGGCGATCAGCGCGGCGAGCCCCGCCTCCTGCTTGTTGGCGTCCGCGCCGACGAGGATCGGCAGATCGGGCATGGACTTGGGATCGACGGGCGCCAGCACCACGCCCGTCTTGTCGATCAGCGAAAGCCGCCCGCCGTCCTGCCAGATCGCGGCGGGCTGGCGCTCGACGATATCGACCAGCAGCGTATCGGGCAGGCGGCGCGAGACGCGCGCATCCTCCACCCAGCCGAAGCGGAGCAGCTTGCGGCGGATCTCGCCGAGATCGACCAGCGGCATGGCGGTGGAGGTCTGATCGAGCGCGACCGAATAGACCGGCAGCCGGTCCATATGATGAATGCCCTGGATCTCCACGCGCTTGACCGAGAAGCCCATCGCGCCGATCGCCTGCCCGATCCCCTCCCCCGCCATCTGCGGCAGCCGGAGCGCGAACACCGCCGCGATCAGCGCCGCGCCCGCGAGGACGGCGGCGAGCCCGCGGCCCCAGCGCTTCATCCGATCGGCGGGGACGGGGATGGTGGCGAGCGCGCGGCTCGCGCTCTTGCGCGTGGCGGCGACCCCGCGCCGGGCGATCGCCGGCTGCGGCCTTCGCGGCTGCGCGCCGCGCCTGATCCTGGCCCTCTGCGTCACGCCTTCTCCCCCCGCGCGAGCGCTTCCTCGACGAGACGCTGGACGAGCGCCTCGTAACTGATTCCCTTATGCTTCGCCTGTTCCGGCACAAGGCTCAAGGGGGTCATGCCCGGTTGCGTGTTCACTTCGAGGAGATAAAGCCCCTCCTCGCCCAGATTATCATCCCAGCGGAAATCCGATCGCGAGCAGCCGCGGCAGCCGAGCAGCCGATGCGCTTCCTCCGCCATCCGCATCGCCGCCCGGGCGATCTCCGCCGGAATCCGCGCCGGGCAGATGTGGGTGGTGACGCCCTCGGTATATTTGTGGTCGTAATCGTAGAAGCCGTGCTCGATCACCAGCTCGGTGACGGCGAGCGCCTCGTCCCCCAGCACCGCGACGGTGAGCTCGCGCCCGCGAATGAAGGGCTCGGCGAGCAGGCGATCGAAATGCCGCCACGGCCCTTCCGCCTCGCGGGCGATCGGATTGCCGACATTGCTCTCGTCGGTGACGATCGCGACGCCGACCGACGAGCCTTCGTTGACGGGCTTGAGCACGTATGGGCGCGGCAGCGGATCGGCTTCGTGCAGGCCGGCGCTGCGGACGATCCGGCCCGTCGGCATGCGGATGCCGTGGGGGACGAGCGCCTGCTTGGTCAGCTCCTTGTCGATCGCGATGACCGAGGTGGCGAGGCCGGAGTGGGTGTAGGCGAGCCCCATGATGTCGAGCAGGCCCTGCACCGAGCCATCCTCGCCCGGCGTGCCGTGCAGCGCGTTGAACACGACATCGGGCGCGGCGAGCGCGAGCTTGGCGGCGACGTCGCGCCCCATGTCGATGGCGACGACGCGATGGCCGAGGCTCTCCAGCGCCTTCGTGATGCCGCGCCCGGAGGTGAGCGACACCTCCCGCTCGGCCGACCAGCCGCCCATGAGGACCGCGACGTGGAGGGGCTTGGTCATAAATCCCCCCCGGCACGGGGAGGGGGACCAGCCGCCGGCTGGTGGAGGGGGCTCCGCCCCGAGCGAATCGCCTGTGGAGAGCCCCCTCCACCACCCGCTTCGCGGGCGGTCCCCCTCCCCGTTCCGGGGAGGAG
>DASSTK010000303.1:0-4331 GCA_035707945.1 Sphingomonas sp. | reverse complement strand
AAATAATCGGTGATCCCGGCGAGCGCGTAGAGCAGGAAGGCCAGCACATAACCCAGCCAGCCCGGCTGCCACAAAAGCCCCACCAGGATCGGCACCGCGAAAATCCGCGAGAGGGTGAGCAGGTTGGGCAGCGAGAGCATCGGCGGGCGGATATCCGATCGTTGGCGCGGGCGTGAGCCGTCCTAACCGATCGGCGCGGCGGTTTGAACCATACAACTCCCTCTACCCGGCGGGGAGAGGGGCTTTCATGTATTGCCCTCAGCCGTTTGGCGTCTCCCGCCGCATGCGCTATGCCGCCGGGCACTTACAGGACAAGGTTCGTTCAGCTCCATCATGCAGGCGTCGCTCAGGCTTCTTACCCGCAGGCGATTCCTGCCGCTCTTCGCCACCCAGTTCCTCGGCGCCTTCAACGACAATCTGTTCAAGACGGCGATGGTGATGCTCGTCGTCTATCGCATCTATTCGAGCGGCGAGCATGAGGCGGCGTTCAACGCCGTCGCCAACGGCCTCTATATCCTGCCCTTCTTCCTCTTCTCCGCGCTCGCCGGCCAGCTCGCCGACACCCACGACAAGGCGATGATCGTGCGCGTGGTGAAGACGCTGGAGATCGCCATCATGGGCGTGGGCGCGGCCGGGCTGTTGCTCCATTCGGTGACGCTGCTGCTGATCGCGCTCTTCTCGATGGGGATGCACTCCACCTTCTTCGGGCCGATCAAATATGCGCTGCTGCCCCAGCATCTGAAGCCGGGCGAGGTGCTGGGCGGCACGGGGCTGGTGGAGGCGGGCACCTATACGGCGGTGCTGCTCGGCATTCTGGTCGGCGGCATCATCCCCCCCGAGGCGGCGACTGCGACGGTGCTGGCGATCGCGCTCGCCGGCCGCATCGCGGGCCAGCAGGTGCCGCCCGCCCCGCCGGTGATCGCGGACAACAGCGTGGACCTGCACATAGTGCGCGCGTCGATCCGCCTCGTCTCGGACACGCTGCATGTGCCGCGCCTGTTCCTGGCGATCTGCGCGATCAGTTGCTTCTGGATGCAGGCGGCGATCCTGCTTTCGCTGTTCGTGCCGCTGGTCAAGAATGTGCTGGGCGCGAACCAGCAGGTGGCGACGCTGTTCCTCGCCATCTTCTCGATCGGGGTGGCGATCGGATCGCTGGCGATCAACCGGCTGCTCGGCGGCAAGGTTTCGGCGCGCCACGCGCCCGCGGCGGCGATCATCATGACCCTGTTCCTGCTCGATCTCCACCACGTCACCGATCACTGGCAGGCTCCCGCGGCGCTGGCCGGCTGGCGCACCTTCGTCGATCTGCCCGGCGCCAAGCACATCCTGGTCGATCTGCTCGGCGTCTCGGTGTTCGGCGGCATGTTCGTGGTGCCGCTCTACGCGTTCCTGACGACGACGGTGGACAAGCTCCACACCGCGCGCACCGTGGCGGCGAACAACATCGTCAATTCGGGCGCGATGGTGCTGGGCGCGATCCTGTTCGTGGCGCTGATACGCCTCAACGTATCGGTGGCGGATACGCTGATCGCGGTGGCGGTGGGCAGCCTCGCATCCGCCGCCATCGCCTGGCGGCTGCACGTCGCCTGCGATCGGGAAGTCAGCTCAGCAGAATGAGGAAGAAGAGGATTCCCGCCGCGTAGCAGACGGCGAAGAAGCGCAGATCGTCCGCCCATCCGGCGACCGGCGGCTCCTCGATCGCGACGGGCTCAACGGACGGCATCGGCATCGGGCCGAATGCGTGCCGACGCACCAGCGCGGGCGTCAGGGCGGCGCGAGGGGCGGGCGGAGCCTCGATCATGGCCCCGGCTTAACCGGCCCCGCCGCCCCTGGCAGGCGCGGCGGACTCCTGCCCGTCCCGCGATGGAACAGGCCCGCCTCACGCGAAACGCGCCTTCGGGATATGGGTGATGCGGCAGGCGAGATCGCCCTCCCCGCTCGCCACGATATAATCATCGCCCGCGTCGACGATGCCGGTGCTGAACACCACGGGCGTCGGCATATAGGCCCGCTCGATGATCGGATCGAGAATGTCGGGCGAGGCTTCGATCAGCGGCAACTGGTCCTCCAGCCGCAGCACCCTGGCCGGTTCGCGCGCGTCGAGCAACGCCCAGAAGGTGCGATAGACGCCCACCGCCTCCGCCGGCTCGACCCCGTGATAGAGGAATATCCAGCCCCTGTCGGTCAGGATCGGGGGCGCGCCGCCGCCCACCTTGTGCGCCGAGCTCGATCCGCGCCGGGCGCGAATGCCGGGCCGGTCGCACGGCTTCCAGTGCAGCGCGTCGGGCGATTGGGCGAACTGGATCGAGGGGCCGCCCGCGAAGGGATCGTCGCAAGGGTAAGCCAGGTAATTCTCGCCGAGCGGCCGGGTGGCGGCGAGGAACAGCCCGTCCACCTTGCCTTCGAACAGCAGCATGTCCTTATTCTGATGATCGAGTACCAGCCCTTCCAGCCGCCACGCCGCCGCGTCATCGGAGGTGTAGAGGATGGTGCCGTGCCGTTCGGCCGAAACCGCGCAGGCGGTCATGTACCAGCGCCCCTCGATGCGCGAGATGCGCGGGTCTTCGATGCCGTACATCTGGAGGTGGGACACCGGCTCGATCGCGCGATCATAGTGGACCGCGATCACCTCGCGCGCCTGGCGATCGAGCTCCACCGGCAGCAGCCAGGAAAGCGAGGTCAGGCCCACCTGCGGATAAGCGCCGCCCTTGATGGTGAAGAAGCGCGGATCGCTCATGTCCACATTCTCCAGCCGGTGGCGATCGAGCGTATAGCCCTCCTCCGTCCAGCGGATCGCCCGCACCGCATCCTCCTCGACAGGATGGACCAACGCTTCCGCCACGCGCACCATCAGCAGCAGATTGCCGTTGGGGAGCGGCGTGAGGCCGGGGTTGAACGCGCCCAGCACGAACGTCTCCTCCCCGATCGAGCGCCGGAGCGGCGAGCGGGCGAGATCGATATCGTTCGGCGTGAAGATCAGATAGTCGTCGCCATCCTGCATCGCCGGGGAACGCGGGCGGAGGCGGGGCCGTTCCCAAACCGCTTCCGCCTCGGAATAGCCCGCTTGCAGGAGAGCCGGAGACGGGTGCATCCATAAGGCCCTTTCCGCCGAACCTACGGGCGCCCCAACCGGAGACGCGCATGGCGAGCATCCCCGCCGACGAAAGCCCCGCGGCCGAAGACGCCCGCCCGCTCGTTTATCGCCAGCGACTCGTCACCCGCATCTGGCATTGGGTGAACGCGCTCGCGGTGATCGTGATGCTGATGAGCGGGCTGATGATCTTCAACGCGCATCCGATGCTCTATTGGGGGCAGCACGGGGCGAACCATGACTGGGCCTGGTTGGCGATCGGTGCGGGGCATGTGCGGATCGGCAGCCTGGTGCTGCCCACCTTCGGCCTGCTCGGGGTGAAGCAGGGCATGGGCTTCCCCCTCGCCTTTCCGGGCTGGATGACCATCCCTTCGCATTATGATCTCGCCGGCGCGCGCGAATGGCATTTCGCCTTCGCCTGGCTGCTCGTCGCGCCGGGATTGATCTACTGGGTCTGGAGCTTCGGGAATCGCCACATTCAGCGCGATCTCGCGCCCTCGCGCGATGAGCTTCGTCCCCATTCGCTGTGGCGGGACATCAAGGATCACGCCCGGCTGCGCTTCCACGGCGGCGAGCAGGCGCGCCGCTACAACATCCTTCAGAAGCTGAGCTATCTCGCGGTGCTGTTCGTGCTGCTGCCGCTGCTGGTGCTGACCGGACTCACCATGTCGCCGCAGATCGACGCGGCATGGCCCTGGCTGCTCGGCCTGTTCGGCGGCAGGCCCTCGGCGCGCTCGATCCATTTCATCTGCGCGATGCTGATCGGCCTCTTCATCGTCATCCATATCCTGATGGTGCTGCTCGCCGGGCCGGTGAACGAGCTGCGCTCGATGATCACCGGCTGGTATCGCCTGCCGCCCGAGCGCGAGGAGGAGGCATGACCATCGGGCTCACCCGGCGCGGGCTCATCGGCGCGATCGGCGCGGGCGGCGGGCTGCTGCTTTCCGGTTGCGACAGGATCAACGCCAATCCCGGCGTGCGCAAGCTGCTCGCCGCCGGCAACGACCTGACCTTCAGGGCGCAGCGCCTCGTCACCGATCGGGCGGCGCTGGCCACCGAATATGGCGCGGCGGACATGTCGCCGGTGTTCCGCACCAACGGCAATACGCTGCCCTCCTCGCTCGCCTATCAGGCGCATGCGGCGGCCGGGTTCGCCGATTGGCGGCTGACGGTGGACGGACTGGTCGAGCAGCCCCTCGCGCTGCCGCTTACACGGATTCGCGCGCTCCCCCACCGCACC
>DASSTK010000302.1:0-3717 GCA_035707945.1 Sphingomonas sp. | reverse complement strand
GCCCGGCCTTCTCGGCCAGCACCAGATCGCCGGGTTCCGCCTCGCCCGCGTCGGAGACGGGCCATTCGCGCCGCTCGCGTTTGTCGACGGGGCGGAGCCACAGCCGGTCGCCTTCCTGGTGGAGCACGCCCAGCACCTGCTCCTCGCCGCGCGCGAGCCGCTTCATCGGATGCGCGATCCAGCCGCGTTCCGTCTCCTCGGTGCGGGCGAGGATGCGATCGCCGACGCCGAGCGCGGACTGCCGCCGCCCCCGTTCCACCACGCCGAGCCGGGGCGGCGGCGCTTCCGCCTCCCAATGCTCGGGGATCGCGATGGGCCGATTGCCGTCCACATCGACGACGCGCAGCACCGTCACCTTCGGCACGCCCCCCATCTTGTGGAAGGCGCGGCCCGGTCCGGCGTCGATCAGCCCCTCGTCGGCCATGTCCTTCAAGAGCGCCTTGAGCTGGATCTTTTCCTGCCCCTTCAGGCCTAAGGCACGGGCGATCTCGCGCTTGCCGGCGGGCTGGCCGCTCTCGGCGATGAAGCGCATGATCTGCTCGCGGCTGGGCAGACCGGAGGGCTTGAAGGAGGCGGGCCTGGGCATCGCGCCCTCTCTAGAAGGCTTTGGCCTCGGGCGGAACTCGCCTTCTCATCCGCCCGGCTTCCCCGGGGAGCATCGCGGCCCTTCGCACGTTGGCGCAAGCGCAACTTCAGGAGACGCGCCCATGCGCCTGCTTCCGATCGCCGCCGCCCTGCTTCTCGCCGGAAGCATCCCCGCCGCCCCCGCCGTCGCGAGCGGCCAGCCCGGCTGGCATCATGACAACGGCCGGCACGGCGACTGGCGACGCCACCGCCGCTGGCGTCACAATCGCTGGGAATATTGGCGCAACGGCCGCTGGGGCTATCGCCACCGCGTCTGCGGCTGGCGCTGGCATCACCATCACCGCGTCCGCCGCTGCTGGTGGACCTGGCGCTGAGCCGACGCCCTCAGCGCCCCAGCGGCGTCCAGGCCTCTCCATCAGGCAACGGAGCGAAGATGGTGTCGATCATGTGATCGGTGGCATCCTCGAACCGCGCCGGATTCCAGACCGGCTTGTTATCGCGATCGACCAGCAGCGCGCGCACGCCCTCGGCGAAGTCCGGCCGCTGGCAGACATGGACGGCGATGCCGTATTCGGCTCGCATCTCGTCCGCGAAATCGGTGCGCGTCCGGCCTTCCCGCACCAGCCGCAGGCCGACCTTGCAGGATTGGGGGGACTTGCGCCTGAGCGTCTTGAGCGTGGCTTCGGCCCATTGCGAGGGATCGTCCTCCAGCGCGCGCAGCACATCCTCGACGCGCGGATGGCCGAACAGCCGGTCGATCGCCTCGCGATGCTCCAGTATGGCGGCGGGAGGCGGCGCGACCGAGGCTTCGGCGAGCAGAGCCTCCACCGCGCGTGGATCGGCGGCGATCCGCTGCTTGAGCGCGGACAAGGCTTCGCTCGGCGCATAATGGGTGGCGAGGCCGAGCGCGAGGCAATCCGCCCCGTCCAGCCGCGCGCCGGTCAGCGCCAGATACTCGCCCGTCGCGCCGGGCAGCCGCCCGAGATACCAGCCGCCGCCGACATCGGGGAACAGGCCGATGCCCGTCTCCGGCATGGCGAACAGCGTGTTCTCGGTGGCGATGCGGTATTTGCAGGGCTGCGAGACGCCGACGCCGCCGCCCATCGTCACCCCGTCCATGAAGGCGACGGTGGGCTTGGCGTAGGTGAAGAGCAGGTGGTTGAGGCGATATTCCTCGTGGAAGAAGGCGTGCGCCACGTCCGCGTCGCGCGAGGCCTGCACCACGTCCCCGCCCGCGCAGAAGCCGCGCCCCTCGGCATGATCGAGCAGCACGATCTCCACCGCCGGATCGTCACGCCACGCCTGAAGCGCCCCGATCATCGCGGTGCACATCGCTTCGGTGAGCGCATGGATCGCGCGCGGGCGATTGAGCCGCAGCCGCCCGGCATGGCCCTCGATCGAAATCAGCACGTCATCGGTCACGCATTCGTCTCCTCAAATCCTCCACGCACCGCCCGGCGGTTCGCCCGTCCCACAGCGGCGGACGCGGGCGTTCGCTCCGGGGCATCGCCAGCGCCTCGGTGAGCGCCGCGCCCAAGCCCGCTGCGTTCACCAGCCGGTTGGTGCCCTGGGTGATGGTGATCGGCCGCTCGGTATTCTCGCGCAGCGTCAGGCAGGGGATGCCGAGATAGGTCGTCTCCTCCTGGATGCCGCCCGAATCGGTGATGATCGCGGCGGCCCCCGCAACCAGCCCCATGAAGCGGATATAGGGCAGCGGCCCGGTGAGCTTCACCCCGCCCGCCTCCAGCTTCGCGTCCAGCCCGGCGGCCGCGAGCCGCCGGGCGGTGCGCGGATGGACGGGGAAGGCCAAAGGCAGCCGCGCCTGCACGTCCAGCAGCGCTTCCACCAGCGCGGCGAGCGTCTCCGGATCATCGACATTGGAGGGGCGGTGCAGCGTCACCACGCCATAGTCGTCGGCAAGGCCCAGCGCCGCGGCTTCGGCCGCGCTCTCGATCTTCGGGCGGACCAGTTCGAAGCTGTCGATCATGACATTGCCGACATTGGTGATCCGCCGAGGTTCCACGCCTTCGGCCAGCAGATTGTCGTCCCCGTCCGGCGAGGGCGTCCACAGTATGTCGGCGATGGCGTCGGTGGCGAGGCGGTTGATCTCCTCGGGCATGGTGCGGTCGCGGCTGCGCAGGCCCGCTTCGAGATGCACGACGGGAATGCCGAGCTTGGCCCCGACCAGCGCGCAGGCGAGCGTGGAGTTCACGTCGCCGACGACGATCAGCCAAGCCGGCCGATCCGCCTGGGCCAACTCCTCATAGGCGATCATCACCTTGCCGGTCTGCTCGGCATGGCTGCCGGAACCGACGCCGAGATGATGATCGGGCTCGGGCAGGCCGAGATCGGCGAAGATCGCGTCCGACATGTTGGCGTCATAATGCTGGCCGGTGTGGATCAGCACGGGCGCGAAATCCGGCGCGGCGGCGAGCGCGTGCCAGAGAGGCGCGACCTTCATGAAATTGGGCCGCGCGGCGGCGATCAGGTGGACGCGGGCGGGGGTGATCATGCGGGCACCCTAGCTTCGACCTGTGACAAAGCCACCCTTCCGGTGCTCGTGCGAAAGCAGGAGCCCAGGATGGCGGGGGCGGTGCTCGAAACTCCGGGCTCCTGGTTTCGCAGGAGCACTGGTCGGAAAAATCACTCGAACTCCAGGATCACCTGGTCGATCGCCAGGCTCTCGCCCACGCCCGCCGCCACCTTCGCCACCACCGCGCCCTTCTCGGCGCGGAGCATGTTCTCCATCTTCATCGCCTCGACGGTGGCGAGCGGCTGGCCGGCCTCGACCTTGTCGCCCTCGCCTACCAGCAGCCGGGTCAGCAGCCCCGGCATCGGAGAGACGAGGAAGCGTGACATATCGGGCGCGGGCTTCTCGATCATGTGGTGACGGAGCGCCGCCACCGCCGGGCGCATCGCCTGCACCTTGCGCGCGCGGCCGCCGGTGGTGACGAGCATGTGCCCCCGCTTGCGCGCGATGCGGAGCGCCAGCGGCTCGCCGCCGACTTCCGCCTCCACCAAGGTTGCGCCGGGCTTGTAGCCGAGCGTCAGGCTCAGCGCCTCGCCGTCGATCACCGCGCTGTCCGCCTCCAGGGTGACGTCATGCTCGGCCTCGTCGATGCGGACGATCCA
>DASSTK010000301.1:0-2538 GCA_035707945.1 Sphingomonas sp. | reverse complement strand
AGGCGGGCGTGTCGACGATCGGCTTGGCCTGGGTGAAGATGACGAGGGTAGGGGAAAGATCGGGCGCGGGCAGGAAATCGCGATCGGCCGCGCCCCGCGTCGCCTGAAGATAGACGACGCCTTCGGTCAGCGCATTGCGCTCGATCAGTTCCTGCTGGATCGCGGCGATCCGCCCGATCGGCTCGGCCAGCCGCATCCCGATCTCGCCCACCGAACGCTCCAGTCGCGCCATGTGCGAGTCGATGTCGATCATCCGCCCGCCGATCACCGTCGTCACCTCGTACACGCCGTCGGCGAACAGGAAGCTCCGGTCGAACACCGAAATCCGGGCTTCCTCGATAGGCAGGAACGCGCCGTTCACATAGGCGATGCGGGTCATCGAACATCCTCGAACCGGCCGGGGACTCGGCCGGGGCGGGGCATACATCCACGCTGGGGCTATCGCCAGCCGGCCGCGCGGGCGGCGCGCTCCTGCGCGGCGTCGAGCGGGACGCCCGCGATCATCGCGCCGATCCGCAGCCGCGAGATCTCGCCTCCTATGATCGTGAAGCCTACCGCACCCGCAATCTCGTCGAACGCCTCTGGCGCCGACTCAAAGACTGGCGGCGCATCGCCACCCGATAGGACAAGCTCGCCGCCAACTACATGGCGGCGTCGTCCTCTCCGCCGCCCTCCCCTCGCCGACAGAGCCCGGTGCCTGCCCGGCGAACCGGCGCGGGCACCTCCCCAAAAGGCGAGCGGAGGGATTCAGGCCCTGGCGCGCACCGGCATATGCTCGTAGCCGGGCTGTTCGTTCGGCACGGCGATCTCGATCCACTCGCCTTCCTGCCTCGCTTCGAAGAGCATGAGGGATTTGTAGTTGCCGCCGATGTTGCGCCCGGTGGCGAGTTCGAAACGTGCGCCGTGCAGCGGGCACATGACAACGCCGCGCCGGATGCGCCCGGTGCTGAGTTCCGAGGCGGCGTGGGGGCAACGGTCGATCGTGGCGCGATATTCGCCTGCTATCTTCGCCAGCAAGATCGGCCAGCCGTTCACGATGAGTCCCTTGCAGGTCCCTTCGGCAATCTCGTCCGCGCGCACGGCGCGATGAAAACTACGATCCATTCCGATGATGATCCTCCTTCAAGCTCCCTGCCCGGCGGGCGATGAGGCCGCAATCAACGCAAAGGATAGGTGCGACGACGGCCGGATTGCGTCAAGCAAAGGAGACAGAGCCGCAAAGATGCGGCCGGAGAGGATGGAATATGGCCACCGTTGCGTCCGATGCGCCGCCTCGCTTCGATTCGTGCGCCGAGGATCTCGCCGCCCGCTCGGCGATCGCGACCAATCTCGCTCGGCACAGCCGCGGCATCGATCGCAACGATCTCGCCCTGCTCTGCTCCGCCTATCATCCTGACGCCGAGGTCGCCTACGGCATGTTCGAAGGCCCGGCGCGGGACTTCGCCGGCTTTTTGACGGAAGCGATGGCGAGCGGCCCCGTCACCCAGCATCGCATTTCGAATATCTTCATCACGGTGGACGGGGACCGCGCCCGATCGGAAACCTATGTCTTCGCCTATACCCGCACGCCGGAGGGAGACGGCTCCGTCCAGCGGCTGATCGGAGGCCGCTATCTCGATCGGCACGAGAAGCGCGACGGCGAATGGCGGATCGCCCACCGCACCTATGTGATGGATTGGAACGCCAACGCGCCCAACCGGGAGATGGCGACACCCGGATCGAGCGGCCTGCACGGCGCACAGCGCGATGTGGATGCCGCGCAGGCTCTATTCACCTCATTCCGCGAAACCGAAGCGAAAGGGACGACGAGCATGGCCACCGGACCGATCGAGGAAGCGATCGCAAAACAGGCGCTGCATGATCTTGTCGTAACCTATGCCCGGGGGGTCGACCGCGGCGACGAGGCGCTGCTCGCCTCCGTCTTCCATCCGGACTCGCAGGTCATCACCGGCGTGGTCGACGCTAGCGGGCCGGATTATGCGCGCGACATCGTCGCCTGGGTGCGCGGCAATGTACGAAGCTGCGCGCACACCGTTTCCAACGAATATTATGAGGTGGCGGGTGATCGCGCGGTGGGCGAAGTTTATGTCCTCGCGCACATGGTGAGCGCGGGCGATGATCCGCAGGAAACCTTCACCGGCGGCCGGTATCTCGATCGCTTCGAAAAGCGCGACGGCGCGTGGCGGATCGCGGAGCGCAGCTTCATTTACGACTGGAGCATGACCCGTCCGCTGACGCGGGAAGAAACGGGCATGTACGAGCAACTGCCCACGCGCGGCGGCTTCACCCCCGACGATCCGTCAGTCGCATTCTGGAATGCGTGAGGAATCCCGATGAACCAGCCGTTCCGGCCGAAACTTCCGAACGAAGTGCCGGGAGCCGACAAGCTGGCTCCCGGTGAAGCGCGCTGCCCCGGCCCGAGCGTGCAGGACATACTCGAAGGCGACGTGAACCCCGCGCCGCCGATCCTGCGCGAGGAGCATTATGCCTTCCTCGGCGATCAGGACATCGGCTACGAGCGCTATTACGACCAGCGCT
>DASSTK010000300.1:0-6684 GCA_035707945.1 Sphingomonas sp. | reverse complement strand
ACGCCTCCGCCCCCGCCGCCGCAGGCCTTCGCTCCGCGCGAGGGAGAGCAGGCGGGCTATGATGCCTATGCGCCCGAACCGCCCTTCCGCGCCCGGCCCAATCCAGTGCGGCGCGCCACCCTGCTCGCGATCCTGGCGGCGGTGTTATTGCTGGTCGCGGCGGGCGCGGTCGCATGGTTCGGCGCGGGCCGGCTGACCGGCTGGACGGAAGGCGGAAGCGGGATCACGAGCCCGCTGATGCTTCAGGTGGTGCGCAAGCCCGAGCGGCGCACGCTTCAAAACGGCAACGAACTGTTCGCCGTCTCCGGCCGCATCGTCAATCCCACCGCCGCCACGCAGACGGTGCCGGACATCCGCGCCGAACTGCGCGACGGCGACGGGCGCACCATCTACGGCTGGACGATCAGCGCGCCGGTCCGCACCCTGCCGCCCCACGCCAGCGCCGATTTCGACAGCGCAGAGGTGGATGTGCCCAAAGGCTCCAAGGCGCTCAACCTGAGCTTCGCGGGTACGCCCGAGCGCTGAGCCGGTGGGCGTCGGGCTGGAAATCTGCCCGGCGCCCCGGCAGGATCGGAAAATGATGAAGCGAATCCGGTCGAGCGTCCTCACCTGGGCGCGGGGCGCGATGCTGCTGGCGGTGCTTGCCGTCGCCGCGCCGGCCGGGGCGCAGACGCGGCCGCTCGCCGCCTCGGCGCGGATCGACGCCAGCGCCGGGCCGGTCGTCGCCACCCCGGCGGATATCTACGGCCCGCTCTATCGCGCGGTCGAGCTCGGCCATGTCTTCGCCGACAGCAAGACTTTCGCGGACGCCGTGCCGCGCCGCGATCCCGGCGCGATTCTGGCCGAATACAAGGCGCGCCGTCCGCACGGCCCCGCGCTCAAACGCTTCGTGCTCGCCAACTTCATCGTCCCCTCGACCCCACCCGCGCCCAAACCAATAAAGGGTGCGACACACACGCCCCTTCTCGCTCATATCGCCGCCTTGTGGCCGGTGCTGACGCGCCAGCCCCGCGCCGTGCCGCCCGGCGGATCGGCGCTGCCGCTGCCCGAGCCCTATGTCGTGCCCGGCGGTCGTTTCCGCGAGATTTATTACTGGGACAGCTATTTCACCATGCTGGGGCTGAAGCAGGATCATCGCGACGATCTGATCGAATCGATGATCGAGGACTTCACCACGCTGATCGAGCGTTATGGCCATATCCCCAACGGCACGCGGACTTATTATCTCAGTCGGTCGCAGCCGCCGGTCTATTATCTGATGCTGGGCTTGTCCGAGCGGCGGGACGCGGCGAGCTTCCGCCGCCGGCTTGCCGCGCTGCGCCGCGAACATGCCTGGTGGATGCAGGGCGAGGAGGGGTTGAAGCCCGGCGCGGCGGCCCGCCATGTCGTGCGGCTGAAGGACGGGACGATCCTCAACCGTTACTGGGACGCGCGCGCGACGCCGCGCGACGAAAGCTATGCCGAGGATGTCGCCACCGCCCGCGCCTCCGGCCGCCCTGTGGCGGTCGTCTATCGCGAGCTGCGATCGACGGCGGAAAGCGGGTGGGACTTCTCCTCCCGCTGGCTGGCCGACGGGCGCACCCTCGGCTCGATCCGCACCACCTCGATCGCGCCGGTGGACCTCAACAGCCTGCTGTTCGGGATGGAGAGGATGATCGCGATCGCCTGCGGCCGGACCGGCGACCGGGCCTGCGCGCACGGCTACGCTGCCCGCGCCACCGCCCGCGCCGCCGCCATTCGCCGACTGATGTGGAACCCGCGCGAGGGCCGCTTCGCCGATCTCGAATGGCGGACAGGCAAGCAGACGCCGATACTCTCGGCCGCCACGCTCTATCCGCTGTTCACCGGCGTCGCGACACCGGACGAGGCAAGAGCGGTGGCGGCGACGGTGCGCCGATCGCTGCTCGCGCCGGGGGGGCTGCGCACCACCACTCGCAGGACGGGGCAGCAATGGGACGATCCCAACGGCTGGGCTCCGCTGCAATGGATCGCGGTGGAGGGGCTGCGCCGCAACGGCGAGGGCGCGCTGGCGAGGACGATCGCGACCCGCTGGATCGCCACCGTCGCCTCCCGCTATGCGAGCACCGGCAAGCTCGTCGAGAAATATGATGTCGAGCGGCGCGCCGGCGGCGGCGGCGGCGAATATCCCCTCCAGGACGGCTTCGGCTGGACCAACGGTGTCACCGCCGCGCTGATCGGCGATTACGGGCTGCCGGGAAGATAGGACTGCATTTCAGGAAATGGTCGGGGAGAGAGGATTCGAACCTCCGGCCCCTGCCTCCCGAAGACAGTGCTCTACCAGGCTGAGCTACTCCCCGACGGAGCACCGGTCGATTTCGCGCTCGGGAGCCGACCGGCGATGCCAAGCGGGGCGTCCTATAGGGGTGGTTCCGGTGCGCCGCAAGCCATGTTGTCAGGCCTCGCCGCCGCCTTCCGCCGCGGCCATCATTTGCGAGAAGTTCGTGAATTTCTCCCGCGGGCTCCCCTCACGCGCGCGGGCGATCTCGGCGGCCTCGATCCGCTGCCAGTCGGCGAAGCTGGTGGCGTTGACGCCACGCGTCGCCAGCAGCCTGTCCAGCCCTGCGCCGCCGGGCTTGTCGCCGGATTCGGGCAGATCGCGCGCCATCTCCTCGACGACCTGGAAGCCGTCCGGCCGGTTGGTGCCGATCGTGCCGGTGGGGCCGCGCCGCGCCCAGCCGGCGCAGTAGAGGCCCGAGCCCGCGCCGCCGATCCGCCCCTCCTCGTTCACGAATCGGCCGAGCTTCTCGTCATAATCGAGGCCCGGAACGGCGATGCTGCGATAGCCGATGCAGGTGACGACCATACCGCAGGGAATATCCTCCATCTCGCCGGTGCCGATCGCGCGATTGTCGGCGTCGAGCCGGGTGCGCTCGATCCGGATCGCCTCCACCTCGCCCGCGCCCAGCACCTCGCGGGGGGCGGCGAAGAAGTGGAAGTCGATGGTGACGGGCTTGTCCCGCCGTTCCGCCGCGAAGCCGCGCAGCAGCGTCACCGATTTGCGCTGACCGGGATCGAGCGCGGCGTCCGCCTCCTCGGGCGGGAATGCGGACGGATCGACCAGCGGCGCGGCGCGGGCGAGATGGCCGAGCTCGCCCAGCTCCTTGGGCGTCATCGCGATCTGATGCGGGCCGCGCCGCCCCAACAGCACGATCCGGCGCACCTGCGAGAGGCCGAGCGCGTCAAGCGCGTGGGCGGCGATATCCGATCCTTCGAACTCATGCGCCAGCTTGGTGAGGATGCGGGCGACATCGAGCGCGACATTCCCGTGGCCGACGACCGCGACGGTGTGGCCGTGGAGCGGCGGGGCGAGCCCGGCGAAATCGGTATGGCCGTTATACCAGCCGACGAACGCCGCCGAGCCGATCACGCCGGGCAGATCGTCGCCGGGGATGCCGAGCGGGCGGTCGGCGGGCGCGCCGGTGGAGATCACGATCGCATCGTAGAGGCCGCGCAGTTCCTCGATCGAGACGTCTCGCCCGACGGTGACGTTGCCGACGAAGCGCACCTGCTCCTCCTCCGCCACGCCGGCGTAGCGCTTCGTCACCGCCTTGATCGACTGGTGATCGGGCGCGACGCCGGAGCGAATCAGGCCGTAGGGCACCGGCAGCCGATCGATGAGATCGACGCGCACTTCCGCGCCGAAGGTCTTGAGGCAGGCTTCCGCCGTGTAGAAGCCGGCCGGGCCGGAGCCGATCACCGCGACATGACGCATGGGCATCTCCCTCTGTGGCCTTTCGGGCGGAGGCTAGAGGGATTTGACGCGGGGGGGAACAGCCCGAACGGAGAGGCGAAAAGCTACCGCGCCGGCGGGGCCGCCGCCGCCGCGCTTTCGGGCAGGCCGCCCAGTTGCGACACCAGCTTGGTGTAGGCGTCCAGATAGGCGAGCACGATCACCTGGCCGATCTCGGTATTGGCGTAACCGCCGCCGCCCGCCGCCGCGAAGCCGCCCCACCAGCCGCCGCCCGCGCCGGCGTTGAAGCTCAGGTCCGCCTTGCGGGCATAGCCTTCGGTCAGCGCCTGCTCCTCGGTGGTGCGGGCGTTGACGAGGCTCAGCGTGACGTTCGCCTCCTTCTTGTTGACCGAGATGCCGCCCAACACCGATCCGAAGCCGTGGCCGACAAAGCCGCCGAGCAGGCCGCCCACCGAATTGCCGCCCGAATGCTGATTCGAGCTGACGATATCGGGCTGGAGGAAATAATCCGCCGCGCGTACCTGGCCCCGGCCGAGATTGGAGCCCGCCTGGAGCTCGCCCGAGTCGGCCATGGCGCGTTCCATGTTGCGGCTCATCATGGCGCGGCCGCGATTGACCATGGTGAAGCAGCCGGATTGCTGGACGAACACGCGCAGGATCGCCTCCGGGCTGCCGAGGTTCAGTTCGCGCCACCATTGATTGTCCGGCTCGACGATCGCGACGGCGCCGAGATTGCGGGTGCAACGCGGGATCTGCTGCTCGCCCCTCTGCTGCATCTTCTGCGCGGAGGATGGGCCGGCGGCCGCAGTGGGTGCGGCGAGGAGGAGGGCGGAGGCGAATAGGACGGCGCTGCTGCGCATGGCTGCTTTCCCCTGTCGATGCGTCGCGGACGTTCGGGACGGGAAGCAGCGCTACGGGCCGCGATGCCTGGCGGGCCGAGAATAGCGCAACCCGCCGCCCGTTCAAAGCGTCGCTTGGGGGAAGGCGGCGGCGATGCTATCGGGCGGGCGAGATTTGCTGGGATGTTTTGCGGACGTGACCACTCCTATTGAAAAAATACGCAATTTTTCGATCATCGCGCATATCGATCATGGCAAATCGACGCTGGCGGATCGGCTGATCCAGGCGACGGGGGGGCTGACCGACCGCGAGATGAGCGCGCAAGTGCTTGATAACATGGAGATTGAGAAGGAGCGCGGGATCACCATCAAGGCGCAGACGGTGCGGCTCGCCTACCAGGGCTACACCCTCAACCTGATGGACACGCCCGGCCATGTCGACTTCGCCTACGAGGTCAGCCGCAGCCTCGCCGCGTGCGAGGGCGCGCTGCTGGTGGTCGACGCGGCGCAGGGCGTGGAGGCGCAGACGCTCGCCAACGTCTATCAATCGATCGAGCATGACCATGAGATCGTGCCCGTCATCAACAAGATCGACCTGCCCGCCGCCGACCCGGACAAGGTGAAGGCCGAGATCGAGGACATCATCGGCCTGCCCGCCGAGGACGCGGTGCTGGCCAGCGCCAAATCCGGCATCGGCGTCACCGAGGTGCTGGACGCGATCGTCGCGCGCATCCCCCCCCCCAAGGGCGACCCGGACGCGCCCTTGAAGGCCATGCTGGTCGACAGCTTGTACGACCCCTATCTCGGCGTCGTCATCCTCGTCCGCGTGGTGGACGGCACGCTGAAAAAAGGCCAGCAGATCAAGTTCATGCAGGCCGGAACCACCCATCTGGTCGATCGCGTCGGTTGCTTCCGCCCCAAGATCGAGCAACTGACCGAACTCGGCCCCGGCGAGATCGGCTTCATCACCGCGCAGATCAAGGAGGTGAGCCAGACGGCGGTGGGCGACACCATCACCGACGCGAAACGCCCGGCCGACGCGCCGCTGCCCGGCTTCAAGGAGGTGCAGCCGGTTGTCTTCTGCGGCCTGTTCCCGACCGACGCCAATGATTTCGAGAAGCTGCGCGACAGCCTCTACAAGCTGCGCCTCAACGACGCCTCGTTCAGCTTCGAGATGGAGACGTCGGCCGCGCTCGGCTTCGGCTTCCGCTGCGGCTTCCTCGGCCTGCTGCATCTGGAGATCATCCAGGAGCGGCTGACGCGGGAATATGATCTCGACCTCATCACCACCGCGCCCTCGGTGGTCTATCGCATCCACCTGACGCACAGCAAAACGGAGGACGCGCGCACCATCGAGCTGCACAACCCCGCCGACATGCCCGATCCCAACCGGATCGAGCTGATCGAGGAGCCGTGGATCGAGGCCACCATCTATGTGCCCGACGAGTATCTCGGCGCGATCCTGAAGCTCTGCCAGGATCGGCGCGGCATCCAGAAGGACCTGACCTATGTGGGCGGCCGCGCGCAGCTCCGCTACGAGCTGCCGCTCAATGAGGTGGTGTTCGATTTCTACGATCGCCTGAAATCCATCAGCCGGGGCTATGCGAGCTTCGATTATCACCAGATCGGCTATCGCGAGGGCGATCTCGTCAAGATGAGCATCCTGGTGAACGGGGAGGCGGTGGACGCGCTCTCCATGATCGTCCATCGCGGATCGGCCGAGCAGCGCGGGCGCGGCATGTGCGAGCGGCTGAAGGACCTGATCCCGCGCCACCTGTTCAAGATCCCGATCCAGGCGGCGATCGGCGGCAAGGTGATCGCCCGCGAGACGATCGCGGCGCTGAGGAAGGACGTGACCGCCAAATGCTATGGCGGCGACATCACGCGCAAACGGAAGCTGCTGGAGAAGCAGAAGGAGGGCAAGAAGCGGATGCGCGAATATGGCAGCGTGAGCATCCCGCAGGAAGCGTTCATCGCGGCGCTGAGGATGGGGGAGGAGTAGGGGGCGTTGCCGTCCGGCTTTCCGGGCGGCGGCTCCGCTTCTTCCTGAGGCGGCGGGGCAGCGGGATCACCGGGCTTTGCAATATGTCGCCATCGGCTTAAATTAGGCCCATGAACGCGCAGTCGCCGATC
>DASSTK010000299.1:0-8210 GCA_035707945.1 Sphingomonas sp. | reverse complement strand
TAGATGATCGCGATGATCCAGATGTCGCCGCGCATCTGTTTGAAATCGGAGAAGCCTTCGCGCAGCGCGAAGCGGAGGTCGGCGGGGGTGATCCGTCGGATCGGCACGGGCTCGCGAAGCGGAACGGGACGCGCGGATACTGCCACCATGTCTGCTCTCCTGGGTTTATGCTCTCTCCATCGGTCGGGGACGGCGGCGGCCGCCGTCGGCGATCGCAAGGTGGCCTTTCGCCGCAACCATATTTTATCACAAGCCCGCGGGATGGACAAAGGCGGGCATCGCGCTATCTCGCACGCGCAACATTCTGCGCGAAGCTGGAGTCGGGCGATGGGTTATCGGGTGGTGGTGGCCGGGGCCACCGGCAATGTCGGGCGCGAGATGCTCGCGATTCTCGCCGAGCGCGAGTTCCCGATCGACGATATCGCCGTGCTCGCCTCCGCGCGCTCGACCGGCGATCAGATCGAGTTCGGCGAGACGGGGCGGATGCTCACCGTCCGCAACATCGAGCATTTCGACTGGGTGGGCTGGGATATCGTCCTGTTCGCGATCGGCTCCGAAGCCACGAAGAAATACGCCCCCGTCGCCGCGAAGGCGGGCTGCACGGTGATCGACAATAGCTCGCTCTATCGCATGGACCCGGACGTGCCGCTGATCGTGCCCGAGGTGAACCCGGAGGCGATCGACGGCTATCGCCGCAAGAACATCATCGCCAACCCGAACTGCTCCACCGCGCAGATGGTGGTGGCGCTCAAGCCCCTCCACGACGCCGCGACGATCAGGCGCGTGGTCGTCTCGACCTACCAATCCGTCTCCGGCGCGGGCAAGGCGGGGATGGACGAGCTGTTCGAGCAGAGCCGCAACATCTTCGTCGGCGACCAGGCCGAGCCGAAGAAGTTCACCAAGCAGATCGCCTTCAACGTGATCCCGCACATCGATGTCTTCCTGGATGACGGCTTCACCAAGGAAGAATGGAAGATGGTGGTCGAAACCAAGAAGATCCTCGATCCCAAGGTGAAGGTGGTGGCGACCTGCGTGCGCGTGCCGGTGTTCGTCGGCCATGCGGAAGCGATCTCGATCGAGTTCGAGAAGGACATCTCCGCCAAGGAAGCCCAGCGCATCCTGCGCGAAGCCCCGGGCGTCATGCTGGTCGATAAGCGCGAGGACGGCGGCTACATCACCCCGATCGAAAGCGTCGGCGAGTTCGCCACCTATGTCAGCCGTGTCCGCGAAGACCCGACCGTGGAGAACGGCCTGGTGCTGTGGTGCGTGTCGGACAATCTCCGCAAGGGCGCCGCGCTGAACGCCGTACAGATCGCCGAATTGCTGGGGCGGCGGCATCTCAAGAAGGCGGCGTGATGATTGCTGCGGTGATATCGGGATGATATCATCGCGGCATGGGCCAGATCCTCGTCCGCCAGCTCGATGATGCGACCATCGCCCGTCTCAAGGTGCGCGCGCGCGAGCGCAAGACCTCGGTGGAGGCGCTGGCCCGCGAAGCGATCCGCAAGGCGGCCGAGCTGACCGTCGAGGAAAAGCGCGCCATCGTTCGACAGATGCAGGAGATCACTGAGCGCGCGAAGGTGCCCGGCGTGCCGCAGACGCCCGGCGTCGATCTCATCCGCGAAGACCGCGATCGGTGATCGTCGACGCCTCTGTGGCGCTCAAGTGGCTGGTGGTGGAGCCGGACAGCGGCGAGGCGCTGGCGCTGCTGGGGCGTTCCGATTTCGCGGCGCCGACCCTCATTCATGCGGAAGTCGGAAACGCGATCTGGAAAAAGCAGAGGAAGGGCGAGTTCGGTCCCGATCCGGAGCTTTTGACGCTACCGGATCGCTTGGCGTCGATCATAGAAACAGTGGACGAAACGCCGCTGCTGGCGCGAGCGCTGGAAATCGCTCTGGAGCTGGACCATCCCATCTATGACTGCATCTATCTCGCGTTGGCCGAAGATCGGGGTGATCGGCTCGTCTCGGCCGATCGACGTTTCCTTGCAAAGGTCGGCCAATCGTCCTTCGCCTCGTTGGTGGAAGCGCTGTGACCGTGGAGGGCGGCTGCCGTTGCGGTGCGGTGCGCTATGCGCTCGCCGTCGATCGGGTGCCGCCGGCTTATGCCTGTCACTGTCTCCAGTGCCAGACGTGGAGCGGCAGCGCGTTCAGCGAGCAGATCCTGCTGCGCGAGGATCAGATCGCGGTCGAGGGGCCGGTGGTGCTCTACGAGCTCACTACCGAAGACAGGACATCGCGCCAGCGGATGTGCGGCATTTGCCACACGCGCATCTTCAACACCAACACGCGGCGGCCCGGTATCGCCGTGGTCCGGGCGGGAACGCTCGATCGATCTGACGAGATCGATGTGGTCGCGCATATCTGGGTGAAGCGGAAACAGCCCTGGCTGGCGCTGCCCGAGGGCGTCCCGGCTTGGCCGGAAAATGCGCCGGCGGAGGCGTTCATGGCGGCGGCGGGCGGGCTGCTGAACGGATCAATCCTTCCCTGAAAGGGGAGGTGGCGCGCGTCAGCGCGACGGAGGGGTATCCCCGTCGGCAATGGCGCCTCCCGTTTTGGGCGGGATACCGCTCCACCATGCTTCGCATGGTCCCCTTCCCCCTGCGGGGGAGGATTCTACACGGACACCAGCCGATCCTCGCCCAGCGTCTGCATCAGGCTGACCAGCCCGCCGAAGGTGATGCGCCGATCGAGCGTGGCGGCGTCGGTGTTGGTGAGCTGAAGGCCGCTCTGGCAGGCGATCAGCTCCACGCCGAGCCCCAGCGCCTCCTCGAACAGCATGGCGAGCGTCGGCAGCCCCGCATCCTCATGCGCGTCATCCTCCATGCCCTGGATCGGCGGCCGAAGCACGCTCACCGCCTCGCCCTGGCAGAAGACGCGCGCCCTCCCGCCCAGCGCCGCCTGCGCGGCGGCGAGGCCCAGCGCGGTGCGGAAGCGTTCGGAGGACATGTCCGCGACGATGATCGTCAGGCCGCGCATCGGCATCCCGGATCCTTGGGGAGCGCCAGCGTGCGGAAGCGGAAGGCGAGCGCGTCGAGGATCAGCAGCCGGCCCGCGCTGTCCTCTCCGAAGGGCGCGATCTGCCGGATCGCCTCGATCGCGGCGAGGCTTCCCATCGCGCCGGTGAGCGCGCCCAGCACGCCCTGATCGGCGCAGGATATGTCGGGCCTGTCAGGGTCGTGGCCGACGAGGCAGCGGTAGCAGGGCTTGTCCGCCTCCCAGCCGCGATAGACGGCGAGCTGGCCCTCGAACTGCCCCACCGCCGCCGACACCAGCGGCACGCGCGCGGCCAGCGCCGCGTCGGCAACCGCGAGGCGGGTGGCGAAATTGTCCGATCCGTCCACCACCACGTCGACGCCCGCGAGCAGCGCGGCGACATTGCCGGCGTCGAGCCTTCGGTCGATGGGCGTGAGGCGCACGTCCGGGTTCATCCGCTGCACCGCGTTGGCCGCCGTCACCACCTTGGAATGGCCGATGTCGCGGGTGGCGAACAGGGTCTGGCGCTGGAGGTTGGAGAGCGAAACGGCGTCGTCGTCCACCACCGTCAGCCGCCCCACGCCGGCGGCGGCGCAATACTGGATCACCGGCGATCCGATCCCGCCCGCGCCGACGATCAGCGCGTGCGCGGCGAGCAGCCGCTTCTGCCCCTCGCCGCCGATCTCCTTGAGGATGATGTGGCGGGCGTAGCGTTCGAGCTGGTCGTCGCTGAGGATCATGGGAGGCGGATGCGCTCCTGCCTTCGCAGGAGCACGGGAGAGTGCCTGCTCACGGCAGCGAATGCCGCCCGGTCGATCCGAAGCCGCCCGCGCCGCGCTCCGTCTCGTCCAGGCTCTCCACCTCGAGGAAACGCGCGGTCGTCACCACGGCGGGGACGAGTTGGGCGATGCGCTCGCCGCGCTTCACCGCATAGGGTTCGCGGCCGAGATTGGCGAGGACCACCTTCACCTCGCCGCGATAATCGGCATCGATGGTGCCGGGCGTGTTGAGGCAGGTGACGCCGTGCTTGAGCGCGAGACCCGAGCGCGGACGGACCTGGATTTCATAGCCCGGCGGGATCGCCACCGCGAAGCCGGTCGCCACCGCATGCCGGTCGCCGGGGCCGAGCAGGACGTCCTCGGCCGCGACAATATCCAGCCCGGCGGCCCCGGTGGTGGCGTAGGCGGGGGCGGGAAGCCCTTCGCCGTGCGGCAGGCGCAGATAAGCGATCTCGATCATGAACTCTTTCTCGTCATCCCAGCGAAAGCTGGGATCCCGTGAGGCGAAGGGCGACGCCCGCCACCGGGAGACCCCAGCTTTCGCTGGGGTGACGGGGGAGGGGAGAGGGAAAGAGCGCGGCTCATCCCAGCGCCTCCGCGATCCGTTCGGCCAAGCGTTCGGCGACGGCGCGCTTGTCCATGCGCGGCCAGTCCTCCACCTCCTCGCCGGTGACGAGATGGACGCGGTTCTCCGCGCCCCCCATCACGTCGCCGGAAACATCGTTGGCGACGATCCAGTCGCAGCCCTTGCGGGTGCGCTTGGCCCGGGCGTGGGCGATCACGTCGTTTGTCTCCGCCGCGAAGCCGATCAGCAGACGCGGCCGCTTCGGCGAGCGCCCCAGCGCGGCGAGAATGTCCGGATTCTCCGCGAGCGCCAGCGCCGGCGGCCGCGCGCCCTTCTTGATCTTGAGGGCGGCGGTGTCCTCGGCGCGCCAGTCGGCGACGGCGGCGACCATCACCGCGCCGTCGGCGGGCAGCGCCGCCTCCACCGCCGCCGCCATCTCGCGCGCCGTCTCGACATCCACGCGCTCGACGCCCGCGGGGGTGGGGAGACCCACCGGCCCCGCCACCAGCGTCACCCGCGCGCCCAGCCGCGCCAGCGCCTCCGCGATCGCGAAGCCCTGCTTTCCCGAGGAGCGGTTGGCGATGTAGCGCACCGGATCGATCGGCTCATGCGTCGGCCCGGCGGTGACGAGGATGTGCTTGCCGGAGAGAGAAGATCCGTTCGTCCCGAGCGTAGTCGAGGGACGTGAACCGGGCGATCCGCTTGTGGCCTGCGCCTCGACTTCGCTCGGCACGAACGGAGGATGGGCAAGCGCCGCCTCGATCGCCCCCACGATCGCCTCCGGTTCCGGCAGCCGCCCCGGCCCGAACTCGCCGCAGGCCATCGGGCCTTCGTCCGGCTCCATCACCGTCACGCCGTCGCCGCGCAGTCGCTCGACATTGCGGCGGGTGGCGGGGTGCAGCCACATGCGCACGTTCATGGCGGGCGCGGCCAGCACCGGCTTGTCGGTGGCGAGCAGCAGGGTGGCGGCGAGATCGTCGGCGATCCCCCCCGCCATCTTCGCCAGCAGATCGGCGGTGGCGGGGCAGACCACGACGAGATCGGCCTCGCGGCTGAGCTCGATATGGCCCATCTCCGTCTCGTCCTTCAGATCCCAGAGCGAATCGTGGACGGGCTGCTCGGAAAGCGCGGCGAGCGTCATCGCCGTCACGAAATGCGCGCCGCCGGAGGTAAGCACGCAGCGCACGTCATGTCCGCGCTTCCTCAGCAGGCGGATCAGCTCGCACGCCTTGTAGGCGGCGATCCCGCCGCCGACGATCAGAAGGATGCGCTTGCCGGCCATCGCGGACTCCATGACGCGAGCGGGCGCAATAGTCGAGGGTGGGATGGAGGGATAGGGAAGATCAGGGATCATGTGCTCCTGCGAAAGCAGGAGCCCAGGGTTCAAGCGATGTCCTCACCACCTGGGCTCCTGCTTTCGCAGGAGCACAAATCCTTTCCTCAGAACCCCACCTGCAGCCCCGCGCGGAAGGCGATGGCGACGTGGTTGCCGGCATTGCTGCGCTGCTCGGCGTCCACCTCGCCGGTCAGCGTGTAGCGGCTCGCGCCGCCCTTCAGCCGCACCGCGCCCGTCCAGCCGCTGGTGTCGTCGTCGGGGGTGAGCGTGAAGGCCTGTCCGCCCGCGAAATGCGCGGTGGTGACGCCGAGACGGCCGCCGACGATCTCGCGCCGCCCGCCCTCGATCTCGGCGCGCAGATAGCCGCCGTCGTCCGCCGTCTGGTCGAAGAAGCTGTAGCCGAGCGCCAGCGCGGCCGAGGCGGCGAGCTCGTCGCTGGTGCGCGATGCGACCGCGAGATCGAAACCGTCGCCGCCGCCCGTCTCGGTATAATGCCCCTCGTGCAGCCGGTAATAATCGACCGAGACTTGCGGGCGCAGCGAGAAAGCGCCGAAGCTGGCGCGGTAGGAAACGCCGCCCGCCGCCGAAAGCAGCTTGCCGTTCCACTTTCCGTCGGCGAAGCGCAGCACCTGATCGCCGTTATCCGTGCCGGAGAAGCGCCGCCGGCTGGAGAAGTCGATCGTCGCGGCCGATCCCCGCGCGAAGGCATGGAAGCCGCCCCAGTCGCCGCGCCAATAGGCGGCCAGCTCATATTGGGCGGAGTTCACCTCGTTGACGTTGCTGCGATTCTCGTCCTGCCCGGCGAGATAGGCGAAGGACAGGCCGAAATGCCCGATAGAGCCGGCTCCGATCTCCGCGCCGGCCGATGCGCCCCAGCCGGTGACGCGATAGCCCGAGGTGTCGCCCAGCGATTTGGTGCGGCCCCAGCCGACCTGCTGGAGCCAGAAGCCCCAGCCGCCCGCGTCCACGATCGGCGCATCCGGATCGGCGAGCATCCGCCAGGTGGCCCGCGATCCTTCCGTCACGCTCTCGAACGCGCCGCCGGCATGATCGGGCAGCATCTGCTCCATCGTGCGGCGGAAGGTGTCGCCGTCGCTGATCGCCAGGAAGGAATCGCCGATCGGCTTGTCCTTGGCGATCGCGGCGTAGATCGCGTCATAGGCGCTCGTTTCGGAGCGGTTGAGGCCCAGTTCGGCGGCGGTCTTGCGCGCCACTGTCACGTCCACCGTGCCCGCCGCGTCGTTCGCGACGACATTGCTCTTGTAGAGCCAGGGGAGCAGCACATTCTGGGTCGCGATGTTCGCGCCGCCGGTCAGGCTGCCCGCCTCGATCACCCGATAGTCGCCCACCGATTGCGCCACGTCGGTGATGCGGAGCGCGATCTTCGATCCGGCGTCGAAGCTCGCCGCGCCGTTCACCTTGTAGAGCGTCGCCGCGCCGGTGGTCGGGTCGATGCTCACGCCGAGCGTGCCGCCCCCCGTCACCGACAGGGAGGAGAGGGCGGTCGCGCCGGTGCTGGTGAGGGCGAGCGTGCCGCCGTCGACATGCGCGGCGACGCCGCCGGAATTGGCGAGGCTGCCGGTGAGGACGGAGGTTCCGCCGATCGTCAGCGTGTCCGCGCCGCCGCCGAAATCGACCGCGCCGGTGTAGGTCGCCTTGCCGGAGAGGGCGAGCGTGTCGTCGCCCGCGCCGAAGCTGGTGTTTCCGGTCACGCTGCCGCCGGCGACGAGGAACTGGTCGTTGCCCGCGCCGAAGCGCACGTCGCCGGTGATCGAGGGCGCGGCCGCGTTTGCCGCCGGGGCGGGCTGGCTGATTGTCGTATCGCCGGTGGCGGCGGAAAGATCGATCGCCACATTATGCGCGCCGCCCGAAGCGCTGATCGCGCCGCTGTTGGCGAGGCTCGTCACCGTGCCGGAGCGATCGACGACGGCATAGACGGTCGCGTCCTTGCCCGCCGTGGCGGTGATGGAGCCGCTGTTGGTGATCGCGCCCGCCCGCGCGCCCGCGTCTATGGCGAGCGCCGTGGTCGTGGAGGTCGCGGCGGCGCCGCCGCTCGCCTTGATCGCGCCGCTGTTGTCGATCCTGGCGACCGTCGCGCCCGATCCGATGCGCAGCGCGGTGGCGTCGGCATTGTTGGCGGCGGCGGAAACCGTGCCGCCGATCGCCATGCCGCCGTCGATCGTCACCGCGCCGCCCAAGCCGCCGATGACGAGGCCCGCCGCGCTCTTGCCGTCATAGACGCCCTGGCCGCTCACCGTGCCGTTGATGACGAGGCCGTGATGGTCCTTGTCGCCGGCCACAGCGCCCAGCGTGATCGCCCGACCGGCGGCGCCCACCTGCATGGCGGCCGCGCTGCCGTAGGAGGTGACGGTGGATGCGGTGGTGACGGTGGTGGTCTTGCCGTCCGAACCCGTGGTCGTGGTCAGCGCGGTCAGCAGCACGCCGCCCGCGACATTGCCGCCCACCACCAGGGTCGGGCCGCCCTGGAGCAGATTGTCCGCCCCGAGCTTGCTGGTGTCGCTGGGAAGCGAGGTGCTGCTGTAGCCGGTCGAGTT
>DASSTK010000298.1:0-4291 GCA_035707945.1 Sphingomonas sp. | reverse complement strand
TGCTCGATCGGCTGCATGTCGTCCGGATCCTTGGCGAAGGCGTCCGGCTCATGCCCGTGCGCGGCGGCGTTGTAGGCGGCGACGGTGGCGAGCAGCCCGTCCGGATTCACCCCGATCTTCGCGGCGAGTCCGTCGAGCGTCTTCGCCTTCCTGTAATTGAAGGCGAGGTTGAGCAGCGTCACATCGCGCTGGAAGGGCACCAGTTGCGGGTCGCGCGCCTGCCGGAACGCCTGCTTGCGCAGCTTCGCGTCGTATATCAGCCAGGCGACGCCGCCCTGACGATCGCCGATGTGCTCGCCCATCGTCGCGCCATAGACGGTCTCGTCGACGAAGCGCTCGCCCTTGCGGTTGACGACGATCGCGTCCGACCAGGCTTTCGGCGGGTTGATGAAACGCCAGGCGCTGATCTTGTTCATCAGCGCGGTCGATCCGCCCGACGACATGCCGAGCACGATGCCCGAACCCTGATCGCCGAGCGTGCCGTTGGGCATCGCCTTGGCGTAGGTCGGCGCATATTTCGCCACCATGCGCGGATTCATGATGAAGCCGCCGGCGCTCAGCAGCACGCCCTCGCGCGCCCGGATGAAGCGCGTCTGGCGGGCATGCGCCTCGATCGCGGCGGCCTTCCGCAGATAATGGTTGCCGAGCGCGATGGTGATCGAGGCGAGCGGGATGCTGGGCGGCAGCGCGGCGAGCAGCTTGCCGGCGCGCGCGATGTAACGCCCGAATCGCTCGGCGTCGCGCGAGCCTTCGGGGATGGAGAGGATCTTCACCCCGATCACCCGGCCATGCCTGTCGCGCACGAGTTGGCGCGCCTCGGAGAAGCGGCGGAAGCGCAGACCGAGCTTCAGCGCCGATCGGGTCAAGGGTTCGGTGATACCCGCGCCCAGCCCCCAGGCCTTCTTGCCGTTGCGGGTATAGGCGCGATGCCCGCGCGCCGCCGGTTTGGCGCGCGCGCGATAGCTCGCCACCAGCGAATTGTCGGGATGATAGAGAAAATAATCGAGCGGCGGGTAGGACGCCTTCTTGCGCCAGACGGTGCCCTTGAGCTTGCCGCCGTGGTGGAGAATCCAGTCGATCGTGGCGGGGCTGTCCTCCACGAAACGGCGCAATGTCGCCTCGCTCGCCACTTCGCCCGCCTCGATGCGGAGATATTTCAGCATCTCCTCGGGGCTGTCCTCCTCGCCGGCCTCGCGCTGGATGGCGGTGCCGCCGCCCGCATAGAAGACGCCGCCGTTCGCCGCGGTCGATCCGCCGCCGGCGTAGCGATCGACCGCGATCACCGAGAGGCCGCGCTCCAGCGCCTCCAGCGAAGCCGCCAGCCCCGCCCCGCCCAGGCCGATCACGACCAGATCGGCCTCCTCGTCCCAGGCTTGCGCGTCGGGATCGGCGAGGACCAGCGGATCCTCGACGGCAAGCCCCAGTTCCTGCGCGAGCGGCGCGATTCCCATGCTCAGAAGCGCCGACTGATCTGGCCGAGCACCTCGCGCGGGCGGCCCGGCCGCCCGGCGATCGCGGCGGTGTAGTTGGCGGTGCCGGTGATGTAGCCGCGATCGGTCAGGTTGCTGCCGATCAGCGCCACCCGCCACAGCCCGTTATCGCTCGTCCAGGCGATGCGCGCGTCGATCACGCCATAGCCGTGCTGCTGCTCGGGATAGCCGGTGACGCCGTTCACCCCATCATTGGCGGCGGTGAAATAGACGGTGGACTGGACATGCGCGTCCATGCCGACCAGCAGCTTGCCCTTGTTCGCTAGATCGAAGGTGTAGGAGCCGCCGAAGGTGGCCGACCAGCGCGGCGCGTTGTTGAGCCGCTTGCCGGAGGCGTCGAAGGTGCCGAAGGTCGTGACATAGGCGTTGGGATATTTGGTGTAGCGCGCGTCGAGATAGGCGACGTTCGCATAGAGGTCGATCGCCCGCGTCGGCTTCCATTCGAGTTCCGTCTCGATGCCCCTCACCCGCGCGGTGGCGGCGTTCTGGGTGCGCGCGCCGAACGAGGCGCCCACCTGCACATAGCTTTCCACCTGAAGATCGGTGTAATCATAATAGAAACCGTCGATGTTGAAGCGCAGGCGGTGATCGAACCAGTCGCTCTTGAGGCCGACCTCGTAAGACCACAGCTTCTCCGGGCCGTAACCGGCCGAAGCGTCGGCGGCGTTGTTCGCACCGTAATCATAGCCGCCGCTCTTGAAGCCGCGCGTGGCGGAAGCATAGAGCAGCACCGTCGGCAGCGGCTTGTAATTGATGCCGAACTTGGGCGTCAGCGCGTGATCGCGGCGGCTGGTGTTCACGGTGAAGGGATCGGGCACGCCGGGAATGCCGCTCAGGACCGGCGCGGCCGCCGCCGCGTCCGGATCGAGCGCGGTCGAGACGGTGAAGCGGTCGTTCAGTTCATAATGTTTGCGCTCTTTGGTGTAGCGCAGACCCGCGACCACAGAGAGCTTGTCGGTCAGGTGATATTCGCCCTGCCCGTAGAGCGCTTCGGAGCGCGCCCGGATCAGCGGCCGCTGGACGTGCGAGATGCCCGCCGGGAAGATATTGAGCGTCAGCGGTTCGCGATCGGTTTCCTCGAAATAATAGGCGCCCAGCACATAATCGAGCCGGCTGGTGTGGCCGGTCAGCGTGAACTCCTGGCTGAACTGGTGCTGGCGGATCGGATCGAGATGATTGCGCAGCAGAGGGATCGAGCTCGAATCCGCATCCGCCAGGATCGAACCGCGGAAGCCGCGATAGGCGGTGAGTGAGCGTAGCTTGAGATGGTCGGCAAGGCCGATGGTGAAATCGCTGGCGACCCCGTAATTCTTGAGGACGGTCCAGTTGCGCCCGTCCATCGAAACCTTGTGATAATCGCCCAGGATCGAATCGTCCAAAGGCACGCCGTCCGGCCTGAGCAGCTTCGGATAAGCCCCTAGCGATCCCGCCTGCCGCGAGTAATCGGCGCGCAATATCCATTCGCCGCCGCTGCCCACCGGCACCAGAACCTGCCCGCGCACGCCGCGCGAGCGGTTATTCTCCACGTCGTTGCCGGTCGAGACATTGTGGAGATAAGCGTCATGGCCGGAGATATCGAAGGCCAGGCTGGCGCGGATGCCGCCCTGGGTGAGCGGGCCGGAGACATAGCCCTGCACGCCGTAGCGATCATAGGTGCCGAATTCGCCCTGCATCTCCGCTTCGAAATGCGAGGAGGGCTTGCGCGAGATGATGTTGATGGTGCCGCCCACCGAGTTGCGGCCGTAGAGCGTGCCCTGCGGCCCGCGCAGCACCTCGATCCGCTCGACATCGAGGAAGTTGTTGAAATAGCTCAACGGCCGGGCGAGATATACGCCGTCCAGATTGATCGTCGTGCTCGGGTCCGATCCGATGAACACGATGTTGGAGCCGATGCCCCGGATGTAGAGCTGGGTGTAGCCGCTGAGATCGGAGACCTGGAGGCTCGGCACCTGCACCTTCAGATCCTGCACGTCCCGGATACCGCGATCGGTGATCTGCTTGCCCGAAACCGCGGTGATGGCGATCGGAGTCGATTGCAGCGCCGTCTCGCCGGTGCGGGTGGCGGTGACGATGATGTCCGGAATCGCCTGATCGTTCGCTTGATCGTTCGACTCGGCGGATTGCTGCTGCCGGGCCGGGCTTGTGGACTCGGCCGTATTCTGCGCTTGCGCTTGCGTGGCGATCGCCCCCAGGCCGCACGCGGCGAGCAGGGAAATCGCCGTTCCGGCCCTCATTGTGCGCCTTTGCATTATCCCCTCCTGTTTTCGCATAGAGCCGTACTATCGATGATATTATGACTCTTTGCGTATCGAATCGGCAAGATGCTTTCCGCTCGCGCTTTTCATATATCTGCCATGGACGCATTGACGCTTTGCGTAGCAGGATATACTCATTGCTACGAATTGAATCGCATTTTGTCGTCCGGCCCAATCGCCGTGCGGCCTGTTGGGGAGATTGTGATGGCGACAGCCGTGGGGCCCAAGGCGGACGAGACGCCCAGCCCGGAAACGCTGATCGAGCGGGCTGGGGCGATGGTTCCGGTGTTGCGGGCGCGTGCGGCGACGGCGGCGGCGGAGCGGCGGGTTCCCGACGAGAGCATCGCCGAGATGAAGGCGGCGGGTTTCTTCCGCATTCTCCAGCCGCGCCGCTGGGGCGGTTACGAGATGCACCCCAATGTGTTCTTCGAGGTGCAGAAACGGATCGCCGAGGGCTGCATGTCGACCGGCTGGGTCTATGGCGTGGTCGGCTGCCACCCCTATGAGATCGCGTTGTTCGACGATCGCGCCCAGCGCGAGGTGTGG
>DASSTK010000297.1:0-3322 GCA_035707945.1 Sphingomonas sp. | reverse complement strand
TTGCGGTGGAGCACGCCGAGCCCGCCGAGCTGCGCCATGACGATCGCCATGTCCGCCTCTGTCACCGTGTCCATCGCGGAGGAGAGGATCGGGATATTGAGCGCGATCTCGCGCGTCACCCGGCTGCGCGTATCCGCCATGCTCGGCAACACCTCGGACTCGGCGGGCTGGAGGAGCACGTCGTCGAAGGTGAGGCCGAGGCGGATGTCCATAAGGGTGAATCTTTCGCTTGGAGTGCGGGGAGCGGAGGATTCGCGCTCCTATAGGCCCGAGTCCGTCGGCTTTCCACCCGCCCGGGCGAGGATCGCGCGCGCGGCGGCGACGTGCATGTCCTCCACCATCCGCCCGCGGAAGCGCTGCGCCCCCGCGGTGGCCGCTTCGACGAGCGCGCGGGCGTCCTCGATCTCGGCCTCGCTCGGCGCGAAGGCGGCGTTGGCGACGACGATCTGGTTGGGGTGGATCAGCGTCTTGCCGTCGAAGCCGAGCGCGCGGCCTTCGGCGCACTCCGCCTCGAGCCCCGCCGGATCGTCGAGCCTGTTCCACACCCCGTCTAGCGCGACGATCCCGGCCGCGCGCGCCGCCAGCACGACCGTCTGAAGCGCCAGCGAAAGGCCGCCGCGCCCGGCCGAGGCGGGCAGGCGTAGCTCGTAGGCGAGGTCGTTGGTGCCGGCGATCAGCCCCGCCACCCCTTCCGCGCGGGCGATGGCGGCGGCGGCGAGCACGCCCGCCGGCGTCTCGATCATGGCGTAGAGCGGCTTGCCAAGCGAGCGCGCCGCCCGCGCCGCCGCGTCCGCATCCTCCACCTTGGGCAGCACCGCGATATCGGCCGTCGAGCCCCGCACCGCCGCCACGTCCGCCTCATGCCAGCGCGGATCGGCGTTGACGCGAATGGCGACCGGCCCGCCGAATCCCTCGTTTACGGCCTCCACCGCCGCCGCGCGCGCCGCCTGCTTGTCGGCCTCCGCCACCGCATCCTCCAGATCGAGGATGACCAGATCGGCGTCGAGCGTGCGGGCCTTGGCGATCGCGCGCGGGTTGGAGGCTGGCAGGTAGAGCGCCGAACGGGGGGCGATCATCGGGCCAACGTCCCGCGGCAGCTTGCGATTATGCTTGGAAGCGCCCCGCGCCCGGTCCAGTATCGGAGCCCACGGCCGTTTCGGAGGAAGGTCATGCTCTATTTCGTCCTCGTGCTGGTGGCGCTCGCCATAATGACGGTGCTCAAGGGCGTCACGGTGGTGCGTCAGGGCCATCAATACACGATCGAGCGTTTCGGGCGATTCACCCATCTCGCCCGGCCCGGCTTCACCTTCATCACCCCCTTCGTCGATCGCGTCGGCCGCCGGATCAACATGATGGAGCAGGTGCTCGACATTCCGGGGCAGGAGATCATCACCAAGGACAACGCAATGGTCGCGGTGGACGGGGTGGTGTTCTTCCAGGTGCTCGACGCCGCCAAGGCGGCCTATGAGGTGGCGGACCTCTATCGCGCGATCACCAACCTCACCACCACCAACCTGCGCACCGTGATGGGCAGCCTCGATCTCGACGAAACCCTGTCCAAGCGCGACGAGATCAACGCGCGGCTGCTCTCGGTGGTCGATCACGCGACCGAGTCCTGGGGCGTGAAGATCACCCGCGTCGAATTGAAGGACATCCGCCCGCCGGCCGATATCGTCAACGCCATGACGCGGCAGATGAAGGCGGAGCGCGAGAAGCGCGCCTCGATCCTGGAATCCGAAGGCGCGCGCCAGAACGAGATCAACCGCGCGGAGGGCCAGAAGCAATCGCAGATCCTCGCCGCCGAGGGCCGCCGCGACGCCGCCTTCCGGGATGCCGAGGCGCGCGAGCGGGCGGCGCAGGCGGAAGCGGCGGCGATCCGTTCGGTTTCCGAAGCGATCGCGGCCGGAGGGCCGCAGGCGGTCAACTATTTCGTCGCGCAGAAATATGTCGATGCGGTGGGCGGATTCGCCCGATCGCCCAACGCCAAGACCATCCTGTTCCCGGTCGAGGCGACCCAGCTCATCGGCACGCTGGGCGGCATCGGCGAGCTGGCGAAGGAGGCGATCGTCGGGGCCGCCGCATCCTCTCCCGCGCCCACCGTCACCGCCAGCCCGATCCCGCCGGTGACGCGCCGATCGGAGTAGCCCTATGGACCTCGCGCCCCATTGGTGGTGGCTGATCGCGGCCGGGCTGCTCGCCATCGCCGAGCTGATCGCGCCCGGCGTCTATCTGATCTGGCTGGGCGGCGCGGCGCTGATCACCGGGCTCGTCACGCTCGCCACCGGGGTCGATCCGGTGGTGCAGGCGCTGCTGTTCGCGGGGCTGGCGGTGGCGTTGGTCTATGCCGCACGGCGCTGGTTCGACGAGGTGCCGATCGAAACCAGCGATCCCCTGCTCAACGATCGCGTCGGTCGCTTGATCGGCGAACAGGTGCTGGTGGTGGACGCGATCGCCGGCGGCCGGGGCCGCGTGCGCGTCGGCGACGGCGAATGGCCGGCGCGCGGGCCGGACGCTCCGGCGGGCAGCCGCGTCACCGTGATCGGCGGCGAAGGCGCCTGCCTGATCGTCGGCCCCACCCTGACCCACGATATTTCAGAGGCGAGGGAATAAGCGTCCTATGATCTACAGAATCTCGATCAGCCGCTCGATATCCGCATCATCATTGTAGATATGCGGTGAAACCCGCACGCAGCCTTCACGCGCATCGCAGCGAACGCCTGCCCTGTTGAGCTTCGTCACGGCCGCCGCCGGATCGGGCACCCGGATCAGCACCGCATTGGCGCGCCTCTCCCGCGCGCGTTCGGAAGCGATGCGATCGCCGAACGCCTCGTGCAACCGATCGATCAGGCGCTGGTTGTGCGCGTGGATCGTCTCCACGCCGATGCCGAGCAGCGTCTCGATCGCGTGCGCCGCCTGCACATAGGGCGCGACCGACGGCGTGCCGCCCCAGAAGCGCGCCGCATCCTCCGCAAGCCGGAAATCATGGATATCGAAGCCGAAGGGATCGGCGTGCGAGAACCAGCCGACATCGATCGGGCGCATCCCGGCCAGCGCCTCGTCCGCCGCCCGGAGGAAGCCCGCGCCAGGGCCGCCACACAGGAACTTGACGCAGGAACCGACGACGAAATCCGCCTGCCAGCGATCGACCACGATCGGGATCACGCCTGCGCTCTGCACCGCGTCGACGATGGTGAACACGCCCGCCCGGCGCGCCAGCCGGGTGATCTCCGCTACCGGCAAAAGCGCGCTGCGGTTCGAGAAGGCGTGGGTGACGAGCGCGAGCTGCACGTCCTCGCCCAGCGCGCGCTCCCACGCCGCCGCA
>DASSTK010000296.1:0-6770 GCA_035707945.1 Sphingomonas sp. | reverse complement strand
GGAAGATAGCCGAGCCCGAGGACGGCGCGGCGATACATGGGCAGGCCGGTGATGTCCTCGCCGTCCAGCAGGATGCGGCCCGCGTCCGGCTTCACCAGGCCCATCACCGAATAGAAGCTGGTCGTCTTGCCCGCGCCGTTGGGGCCGAGCAGCCCCACCACCTCGCCACGCGCGACATCGAGGCTGACATCCTGCAGCACGGGGCGCCCGTCATAGGATTTGGCGATCGACACGATCGACAGGCCGCGCCCCGCCGCGCCCCCGGAAGGGACGGCCGGGCGATCGGCGAGGGCGACGTCGTTCATCGTTCAATCGGTCCGTGGTCGGCGGCGTTCAGCCGGCTGGCAGGCTTCCTGCATGGCGATGCGGAGGCCCGCCCGCAAGCCCCCCGAGGCGGCTCAGGGCTTGCCGGGCGTCGTCGTGCCGCCGTTCGGGGAATTATTATGCTGGGGCACGATGAAGCGGCCGGAGACGCGGCCGCCCTTGCCCGTCTCGCCCGCGCCGCCCACCGCGCTGCCGTCCATCGTCGCATGGTTGGTGGCGAGATCGAACACCAGCCGGCCGCCGTTCACGGTCGATCCGTTGCGATCGAGCGAGACGTTGCCGATCATGGTGATGATGCGGTGATCGAGATCGTAGATGGCGTAGTTGCCGCGCGCCGTTTCGGACGGGCGCGTCACCACCACATTGCCGCTGGCGTCCAGCCTGTGCACCTGCGGCGAGCCCCCGCCCGCGAGGCTGCCGGTGTAGTTGGCGGTGACGCGATCGGCGGTGAGCGTCATCTCCTGCTGCTTGATGTGGACATTGCCGGAGAGGATCGCGCGGTGCGCCTGATCCTGAAGCTCGATGCGGTTGGCGTCCCAATCGATCGGCGCGTTGGAGTTGTGGCCGCCGGTGGACTGGGCGAGCGCCCCCGCCGCGGCCATCGCGACGGCGGCGAGCAGCGGCAGGGCGAGCCTCTTGCGGATCATCGCCGCGCTCTGCCGGGTCGCTGGGTGATATGCAAGTGGGCGTGGCCCTGGAGCACCACGTCATGCTTCTCCAGATCGGCGTGCATGCTGTCCGCGCTGAACGTGCCGATCGGCAGCTTGCCGGTGACGGGCTGATCGCTGGCCAGCGTGCGCGTCTTCATGTCGAGATGCACGGTGCTGGTGTCGAGCGCGTAGCCGTCCGCGCTGCGGAAGGCGACGGGGCCGTTCACCACCACCTTGTCCGTCTTCATATTATAGGCGCCGCTCGGCGCGGTGAGCGTGGCGGGGCCGCCGGTGAGATTGATCCGGGCGGAGAGGCCGTTGAGCCGCACCACCGGCACCCTGGAGGTTTCCTGCACCGCCGATTGCGCGGAAAGCGCGAAGGCCTGGCCGCGATTGTCCTCCCCGCGATAGGTCGCGCGGCTGACCCGCATCCGCTCGTGCGCCACCGCGACGCGATCCTTGGAGAGCACGAAGGAAATGTCCCGCCCGGAGGTGAGCGGCGCCATCGCCAGCAGCACGGCGAGCACGCCCACCGCGCAGGGGAGCGCGATGCGGGCGACGGCGATGACCTTGTCGTGGCTCGATCCCGGCCGCGCCCACGCCCGCCGGGATCGCCGCTCCAGGCGCGCGGCCTCGGACAGCGGCCCGGCGAGCGCCTCAGGCATGGGCGAAGATGTCGACCTCCGGCCAGCCGGCGAGATCGAGCTCGGCGCGCGCGGGCAGGAAATCGAAGCAGGCCTGGGCGAGCCCCATCCGGCCTTCGCGCAGCAGCCGCTCGTCCAGCTTCTCCTTCATGGCGTGGAGATAGCGCACGTCGGAGGCGGCATAATCCTTCTGCGCGTCGGAAAGCTCGGGCGCCCCCCAGTCGGACGATTGCTGCTGCTTGGAAATCTCGGCGCCGAGCAGCTCGCGCACCAGCTCCTTGAGGCCGTGGCGATCGGTGTAGGTGCGGATCAGGCGCGAGGCGATCTTGGTGCAATAGACGGGCGCGGCGATCGTGTTCAGATAGAAACGGATCGCGGCGAGATCGAAGCGGGCGAAATGATAGAGCTTCAGCCGATCGGGATCGCCCAGCACGGCGCGCAGGTTGGGCGCGGCATAATCGCTCCCGGCGGCGAAGCGGACGAGATGCTCGTCGCCGCCGCCGTCCGATATCTGGACGAGGCAGAGCCGGTCGCGCGGGGTGACGAGGCCCATCGTCTCGGTATCGACCGCCACCGCCGCGCCGGGCGCGAACACGCCCGCGGGCAGGTCTTCCTCATGGAGATGCACTGTCATGGCCCACGCGCATAGGCGTTCGCGCCGCCGCGCTCAATGGCCGCCGGTCTTTCCCCCGCGCCGCCGCCGGGCCAGCATGTTGAGCGCCTCGACCAGCCCCGAGAAAGCCATCGCCGCGTAGATATAGCCCTTGGGCACATGCACGCCGAAACCGTCCGCGATCAGCACCGCGCCGATCATCAGCAGGAAGCCCAGCGCCAGCATCACCACCGTCGGGTTGGCCTCGATGAAACGCGCGAGCGGCCCGGCGGCGACCAGCATCAGCGCCACCGCGAAGATCACGGCCACGATCATGATGGGGAGCTCGCTTGTCATCCCCACCGCCGTCAGGATCGAATCGATCGAGAAAACGATGTCGAGCGCCACGATCTGCGCGATCGCCGCCCCGAAGCCGAGCGGCGCACGGTTTTCCTTCCCGCCCTCCTCGGACGGATCGATATTGTGATGGATCTCGCGCGTCGCCTTCCAGATCAGGAACAGCCCGCCCGCGATCAGGATCAGATCGCGCAGCGAGAAGGCTGTCTCGAAGGCGGGATGGCCGTCGACCGGCGGGCCGCTGATCCCGAGATCGAACACCGGCGCGGTCAGCCCCACCAGCCATGCGATCGCGGAGAGCAGCGCGAGTCGCATGATCAGCGCCAGCGCCAGCCCGATTCGGCGCGCTGCGGCCTGGCGCGCGGGCGGCAGCCGGTTGGACAGGATCGCCACGAACACCAGATTGTCGATGCCGAGCACCACCTCCATGACGATGAGCGTGGCGAGGGCGGCCCAGGTTTCGGGCTGGGCGAGAAGCGCGAGAAGACTGTGCATGACGGCGGCGGACGGTGCCCGGCCCGCGCGAAACGGGCAAGCGGGAAAACGTGGCGCGCGTGCATCAGAAAGCGATGAATCGGTTGTTCCGGGCGCGGCTCGGGGCGGGGCGAGTCGAAAAGGCTCGCGGCGGCTCGCTTTTTCGGTTATTCAGGCGGCAGGCGCGTGCTTTGATTTCCGCGTCCGAAGCTCGTTTGCTGCGCCCGGCGAACAAGTTCTTCACAGGTGATCGGGCGACCCGGGAAAGATTATTATAATATGAGTTTCGATCGTGGGCGGCGCGGTCAGCGCGGCGGCAGGGACAAGCGCGACAGCTTTGGCGGCGATGACGATTTCGGTGGCGGCTTCGGCGGTGGTGATCGCTTCGGCGGCGGTGGCGGCTATGGCGGCGGCGGCGATCGCTTCGGCGGTGGCGGCGGCGGCCGCTTCGGCGGTGGCGGCGGCTATGGCGGCGGCGGCGGCGGCGGCGGTCGTTTCAGCGGCGGCGGCGGCGGCTTCGGCGGCCCCCGCGGCGGCGGAATGCCCGCGCAGGTGATCGGCGAGGCCAAGGGAACGGTCAAGTTCTTCAACGGCCAGAAGGGCTTCGGCTTCATCGTGCGCGACGACGGCGGCGAGGATGTGTTCGTGCATATCTCCGCGGTCGAGCAGGCGGGCCTCACCGGCCTCGCCGAGGGCCAGCCGCTCTCCTTCACGCTGGTCGATCGCGGCGGCCGGGTCTCGGCCTCCGATCTCAAGATCGAGGGCGAGCCGCTGCCGGTGGAGGACAAGCCGCGCGGCCCCGCCCGCGAGCTGACCGGCGAGCGCGCCTCGGGCACCGTCAAGTTCTTCAACCCGATGAAGGGCTTCGGCTTCATCCAGCGCGATGACGGCCAGCCGGACGCCTTCGTCCACATCTCGGCGGTCGAGCGCGCCGGCCTCACCTCGCTGAACGAGGGCGACCGGCTCGAGTTCGAGCTCGAGGTCGATCGGCGCGGCAAATATGCGGCGGTGAACCTCCAGCCGATGCAATCGTAAGCGGCTTACCCGGAGAGGGGTGCCGAGGCCCGGCCCGCCACAAGAGCGGGTCGGGCCTTTTTATGCCCATCGCAGGCGATGGAGGCCCCCGCGAGGAGCCGGTTGCAAATGCCTATCCGTCGATTTCCCGGCGTGATAGGCTCATGCCCGCTTCGCGCGCCGTGACGGCTGGCCGTGTTGCGTAGCTTTTGAGTGCCCGGCTTGAGACGGCGAGCTTCTTGCGGCGCGCATCCGCCAAGGGAGGGCATGACATGGCGACTCAATTCGACGATCGGACCCCGGCCGGCATGGGCGGCCGCATCAAGCGCATCATCATGGCGCCGAAGGCCGAATGGCCGGTGATCGACACCGAGACGACCAGCGTGCGCGCGCTGATGACGGGCTGGGCGGTTCCGCTCGCCGCGATCGGGCCGGTGGCGCGGCTGATCGGGGAGCAGGTGTTCGGTTACAATATCCTCGGCTTCCATTTCCGCCCGACGATCGCCTCTTCCGTCGGTTCGGCGGTGACGAGCTATATCCTCTCGCTGATCGGCGTATGGGTGTTCGCGCTGATCATCGACGCGCTCGCCCCGAGCTTCGGCGGCGTGAAGAACCCGGTGCAGGCGATGAAGGTGGCCGTCTATTCGTGGACGGCGGCCTGGATCGCGGGGATTTTCGCGATCGTGCCCGCGCTCGCCTTCCTGATGATCCTGGGGCTCTACAGCTTCTACCTGCTCTATCTGGGGCTGCCGATGCTGATGAAGGCGCCGCCGGAAAAGGCGCTGGGCTACACCATCGTCTCGATCGTGGCGGCGATCGTGGTGTTCATCGTGATCGGCGCGGCCGCCGGCGCGATCACCCACCAGTTCGCCGCTCCGCCGGCGCTGGGCGTGGGAAGCCTGTCGCTGCATTGATGGGGTAGGGATCGCCCCGCCCGGCCTGGGCTCCTGCTTTCGCAGGAGCACGGGGTCTATTCCCCTCCATTGCCAAACGCCCGCCCCCGCGCGACAAGCCCCTGACAGGAACAGGGGACTTGCATGCGTATAACCCTCGCGCTCGCCGCCGTGGCGCTCATCGCCGCCGCGCCGCCGCAGACTCTCACCGTCCAGACCGGCAGCGACATTCCGGCGCACTGGCAACCTCCGCGAGCCAACTTCGATTATGTGAAGCGCGAGGTGATGATCCCGATGCGCGACGGGGTGAAGCTCCACACCGTCATCCTCGAACCCAAGGGCGCGCATAATCTGCCGATCCTGCTGACCCGCACGCCCTATGACGCCTCCTCACGGCTGGCGCGATCGAACAGCCCGAACATGCTCGACGTGGCCCCGCAGGGCGACGAATATTTCGTGAAGGACGGCTATATCCGCGTGTTTCAGGACGTGCGCGGCAAATACGGCTCCGAAGGCCAGTTCGTGATGACGCGGCCGCCGCGCGGCCCGCTCAACCCCAGCCAGACCGACGACACCACCGACGCCTGGGACACGATCGACTGGCTAGTGAAGAACCTGCCCGAATCGAACGGCAAGGTGGGGATGCTCGGCTCCTCCTACGAAGGCTGGACGGTGGTGATGGCGCTGCTCCACCCCCATCCCGCGCTCAAGGTCGCTTCGCCCGAAAGCCCGATGGTGGACGGCTGGATGGGCGACGACTGGTTCCACTAAGGCGCGTTCCGGCAGGTGAACCTCGATTATTTCACGGAGGAATCCTCGAAGAAGGGCGACGGGCAGGCCGTGCCGCGCGAGGATTATGACGATTACACCAACATGCTGAAGGCGGGCTCCGCCGGGCATTGGGCGACCGAGCACGGCTTCGATCAACTCGGCTTCTGGAACCGGCTTTCCGCCCATCCCGCCTGGGACGCCTTCTGGCAGGATCAGGCGCTCGACAGGCTGGTCGCCGAGCATCCCTCCACCGTGCCCACCTTCTGGGAGCAGGGGCTGTGGGATCAGGAGGATATGTACGGCGCGATCCACTGCTATCAGGCGCTGGTCGCCAAGGGATACGCCGCCAACAACCATCTGGTGATGGGGCCGTGGCGGCACAGCCAGGTGAATTACAACGCCCGCCATCTCGGCCCGCTCGAATGGAACGGGGACACCGCCGAGCAATATCGCCGCGACGTGCTGCTGCCCTTCTTCGACCAATATCTGAAGGACGAGAAACCGGCCAAGCCGATCCCGCAGGTGCTGATCTACAACAGCGGCGAGAATCATTGGGACAGCTTCGACCGCTGGCCCGCCCAGACCAGCCTGACCCCGCTCTATCTCCAGCAGGGCTTCGGCCTCGCGTTCCGGAAGCCCGCGGGCGGAGCGGACAGCTATGTCTCCGATCCGGCGCATCCGGTGCCCTACCTCACCCGCCCGATCAGCTTCGGCGACGACGCCCGCTGGAAGAGCTGGCTGGTGCAGGACCAGCGCTTCGCCAGCGACCGGCCGGACGTGCTGACCTATATGACGCCGGTGCTGACGAAAGCCGTGCGCGTGCAGGGCGTGCCCTGGGCCGACATCTTCGCCAGGACGACGGGGACGGATGCCGACTGGGTGGTGAAGATCATCGACGTCTATCCCGGCATCATGCCGAACGATCCCAAGATGGGCGGCTACGAGCTGCCGGTGAGCCTGGACATCTTCCGTGGCCGCTACCGCAAGAGCTTCTCGAACCCGGAACCGATCCCGGCGGGCGAGGTGCAGGAATACAAGTTCCGCCTGCCGG
>DASSTK010000295.1:0-9928 GCA_035707945.1 Sphingomonas sp. | reverse complement strand
GAAAAGCCGCAAATCAGGAGCAGCGGCGGATAGCCGTACCCCGTGTCCAGCGACCAGCCGGCCAGTTCGATCATCGCCATGCCCGACAGGTTGCCGAAGAAGGCGGCGATACTGATCGCTGTGCCGAGGTGGGTGGTCGGCATCATGTCGGTGGCGATGCCGAACACGTTGGTCGAAAAACCCTGGTGCGCGAACAGGGCGAGGCCCAGCAACGCGACGGCCGTCCAAACGCTGCCGCTCAGCACCAGTAGCGGTACGGGGGTGATGAGCAGCGCATAGAGCAACATTGATCCCTTGCGCGCCCGATTGATGCTCATCCCGCGGCCGATCAGGTAGGACGGCAGAATGCCTCCACTCAGCGAGCCGATAGCGGCGGCGGTGTAGATGAGGGCGACGGGGAGCCCGATCTCGGCCTGACTCAAGCCGAAACGGCGGTGGAAGAGATCGGGCGCGAAAAACAGCAAGAACCACCACACTTCGTCGCTGAAGATCTTGGCGGCGATCAGCGCCCATTGGCGACGATCGGAAAGCATCTTGCGCCAGGGCACGCGCGCCGCGCGCTGCGCTTCGTGCGCGGTGCCGGCCGGCGGCGGCAGCAGCAGCCAAAGCACCACCCACAGGAGCCCGAGGCCGCCCGTCAGCAGGAAGGCGACGCGCCAGCCGAGCCACAACGCCAGAGGAGGAATCAGAAGCGGTGTGACGATCGCGCCAAGGTTCGAGGCCATGTTGCCGATGCCGATCATCAGCGATCGCTGCTCGGGCGGGAAATAGATCGCCGCGGTTTTCACCTGCGCCGGGGTGCCGACCGATTCCGACGCGCCGAGGATCGCGCGCGCGCCGATGAAACCGCCTACCGAACTCACGAAGGCATGCGCCATGCCGGCGATGCTCCACACGCCCACGCCGATCGCGAAGCCGACGCGCAGGCCGATCCGGTCGACGAACCAGCCCGCGCCGAGAAAGGAGACGGCGGCGGCGAACTGGAAGGTGGAGGCCATCGCGCTGTAATCGCCGTCGGTCCAGCCGAACTGCTGTTCCAGCGTCGGCTTCAGCAAGGCGATGATCTGGCGATCCATATAGCTCAGCATGATCGCGGCGAAGGCCAGCGCCACGATCGCGGATCGGCGCCAGCCGATAGGATGATCCATACGCTATCCTCTCCCGATATTCGGCTTAGGATACCGTTGTCAGATATTTTGACGCGAAAAGCCAGCCTGCGGATCAGACGGGCGCCGGCCCGGTCGAATCGCGCACGATCAACTCGTGATGAACCCGCCGCCGTTGCGGCTGGGCGCTATCATCGTTCAGAAGGAGGTCCGCAGCCTGCTCGGCGAGGGCCCTGACCGGTTGTCGGACCGTCGTGAGCGCCGGCCAGACGATGCTTGCAAAGGCGGTATCGTCGAAGCCGGCGATCGAGAGCTGGTCGGGCACCGCAACAGAGCGCCGGTGCGCAGCGGCGAGCGCTCCCGCGGCCATATCGTCGCTACTCGCGAAAATGGCGGTCGGCGGCTCAGGCAGATCGAGCAGTTCGTTGGCGGCCAGTCCGCCCGAATCGAAGTCGAAATTGCCCTGACGCACCAGGCTCAGGTCGAGACCCCGACCTGCTTCGGAGAGCGCGCGAATGTACCCGTTGAGACGCTGTCCGCTGGTTGCATAGCCGCGATGGCCGACGATGAAACCGATCCTCCTATGGCCAAGCGCGATCAGATGACGCGTCATGTCCCGGGCAGCCTGCTCATTGTCGAGATAGGAGGAGGGGGCGCAATCCAGGCGGGTTCCCGGCGAGATACGGGAAAAGGGCACGCGGCGCTGGACCAGTTCATCGAGGACATGATCATAGTCGGCGACAGGCGGAGTCAAAATCAATCCGTCCGGGTGAACCTGATCGATCAGGCTGATGATTTCTTCCAGCAGGGTCGGCGAGTTATGGTCATAAGGCTGGGCGATCATCCGCACCTTGTCGCGCTGGCAGCGAAGGCGCGTGCCATATTGCACCTCATAAACATACCACGGGTTCGGATTGTCGCAGATCAGTGCGATCTGATAAGATCGATGGCCGGCCAGAGCGCGCGCCGCCGAACTCGGGTGAAATTGCAGGTCGGCCATGGCGGCTTCGATTCGCTGGCGCGTCTGAGCGCCGACATATTTCTCGTTGTTCAGAACGCGAGAGACGGTCTTGATCGAAACGCCCGCGACGCGGGAAACGTCGCGAATGGTGGCGCGTGGCGGCCGAGTGCCGTCGCCTTGAAAGCTGCTCATGAGCAATTGATAAAGGAGAAAGACGCGAGGCCCAAGCATCCACGTCCGCAGATTCCTTGCGAGCATCCATAAGGTCGAAGCGCAGAGCTTTGCTCGGAAGCAGCCAATCTCCGATCGTCCGTGTGCATGCGATCAAAGAGCAGGATCCCGCCTTGCGACGAGCCGCTGGACTGCCGCACGATCATGACCTCGCCTCATACTTGGGACAAGTGCTATTGCACCCCATAAAAAACGCAGCAATGCTGGTGAAAAGGAGGGGGATATGGACCTGCTCGCACGGCTTGGGCGCCTGGAGGCCGAGGCGGAGATTCGGCGGTTGATCGCGCGCTACTGCTTCGCAATCGACAATCGCGATCTTGCGGAAATCCGCGCCTTGTTCGCCGACGACGCCCGCGTCGCCTCCGAGGACGGCGTGATGGAGGCCCGCGGGCTGGATGCCATCATGGCGCAATATCGCGGCCGTTTCAGCGTTCTCGGGCCTGGCGCGCATTATATGCACGATGTCTCGCTGGCATGGGACGATGCATCGGATCACGCGACCGGCCGCGTCTCCGGCCATGCCGAGCTCTGGCGCAACGATCAGATGATGGTCGCCTCGTTGCGTTACCGGGATCGCTATGTCCGCACGGCCGCGGACTGGCGGTTCGCGGAACGGATCATCGGCTTTCTCTATTATGTGCCGGTCGCCCAGTATCCCGGAATCCTGGGGACGCGAGATCGCAATCGCGCCTATGCGGATCCGCTTTCCGCCGATTTTCCCGAAGCGCTGCCGTCCTGGCGGGATTATGGCGGGTAATCGCGGTGAGGGGCGCCTTCACCCGGATATGCGAACGGCGCGAAGGCGCGGTGCTGGTCATCACCCTCGATGGAGAAGAGCGCCGCAACGCGCTGGGCGCCGATGCATCCCATGCGATCGATCGGGCGATCTCCGCCGCCGAAGCTGACGTGACGGTCGGCGCGATCCTGCTCACCGGGGCGGGCGATCGTGCCTTCTGCGCCGGAATGGACATGAAGGAAGCGGCGGAGCGGGGGGCCGGGCATGGCCTTGTCCCGGAACGCGGCTTTGCCGGCATTACGGAAAGGCGACGCAGCAAACCACTGATCGTCGCGGTCAACGGCGCGGCGGTGGCGGGCGGTTTCGAGATCGCGCTTGCCGCCGATCTCGTGTTCGCGGCGGATCATGCCGTCTTCGCACTGGCGGAAGTGAAGCGTGGGCTGTTCGCCTTCGCCGGGGGCATCCAGCGCCTGGCCCGATCCGTGCCGCGCGCAACCGCGCTTGGCCTGGTCCTCACCGGCGAGGCGATCGACGCGCGGCGCGCCCATGCTCTCGGCCTCGTCACCGAGGTCATGCCGCTTGCCGAACTGATGCCACGTGCGCTGGGTGTGGCGCAGACGATCGCCGCGTTTGACCGCATGACGATCAGGCGGACGCTCGCCCTTCATGATTTCGCGGCCGACGCCCCGATCGGCGAAAGCCTTCGTTTCGGCCGGGCCTATGGCGAGGAGACGCTGGGCGACGCGGCATCGCGCGCGGCGATCCGCGCCTATGCGGAGGGAGGACGTCCTAAAGCGTAGTGGCGGAGCCGAGGATCACGGTCGCCTGGCTGGAAAGCGCGCCGCCGTTGCCGTGGGCGAGGGCGATATCCACCCTGGGAATCGGATTGGCGGCTTGCCCGCGCACCTGCCGCGCCGCCTCGACGATGGCGAACAGCCCGTACATGCCGGGATGGCAGCAGGACAGGCCGCCGCCGTTGGTGTTCACAGCCAGCCTTCCGCCCGGTGCGATCGCCCCGTCCTCCACGAAGCGCCCCCCTTCTCCCTTGGGGCAGAAGCCGAGGTCTTCTAGGAACAGGATCGTGTTGATCGTGAATGCGTCATAGAGTTGGACGACCTTCACGTCCGGGGGTCCGACTCGGGCCATCGCATAGGCGCGCGGGCCTGATTCCGAGGCCGCGGTCGTCGTGAGGTCCGGCATCCGGGAAATCGCGTTGTGCCAGGTCGCGGCGGCGGCGCCGAGCACCGCGACCGAAGGGTTGGGGGCATCCCTGGCCCGGTCGGCCCGCGTCATCACGATGGCGGCCGCGCCGTCGGTGACGAGGCAACAATCCTTCACCGAGAGCGGGGTGGAGAGCATGCGCGCCGCCAGCACCTCCTCGACCGTCAGCGGCCCCTTCGCGAACGCTTCGGGATTGGTGTTGGCCCATTGGCGGGCGGCGACCGCCACCTCGGCGAGCTGGCGGCGCGTCGTGCCATATTCGTGGAAGTGCCGCGAAGCGGCGAGCGCATAGGAGGAGGCCGGGAACAACGGACGATACGGCGCTTCCCACCGATCGCTTCCCACCGGCGTAGACAATCTGCCCCCGGCGCTGCGCTGGTTGGCGCCATAGGCGATCAGCGCGGTGTCGATATAGCCCGCCGCGAGCATCAGGGCCGCCGTGGCGACATGGCTCATGAAGGCAGAACCGCCGGTGCGGTTGCAATCGGTGTAGCGCGGCGAAAGGCCGAGATATTGGGCGAAGCTCAGCCCGGCCAGCGCGTCGTCGGGCAGGCAGATGAAAAGAGCATCCACGTCGCGCATCTGAATGCCGGCGTCCGCCACGGCCAGCAGGCCCGCCCGGGCGGCGAGTTCGAGAGAGGACCAGCCGGGCATCTCGCCCAGCCCGAAGGTGGAAAGGCCGACGATCGCAGCGGCCCCGCGCGGGAAATTGCCGCCCACGGTTCAGAGTCTCCCGAACAACAGGATCGGCCCGCCGTCCTCCTCAACGATCCGGGCGCGCACCCGCATGCCGATCGCGATCTCGTCGGGGGCGACTCCCTCGATACGGCTCATGAGCCGCACCTGCTCATCGAGGTCGATCAGCGCCACCGCGCGCGCGGGCTCGGGCGGGCGAGGGTAGATGACGGTGACGGCGTAGACGGCGCCCAGGCCGCTCGCCTCGATCCATTCCCAATCCGTATCGCCCGTGCCGGGCTCGGCAAGGCGAGGGGGAAAGAAGGGCATACCGCTCGCATGCGCGCGCTGGAGGAGGAAACGCCCTTCCGCGAGCGCTTCGCGCCACACGCATTCGGGGCCGGCGCTATCGGTCATGCCGGCACGGTATCGGCAGGGGGAGAGAGAAGGGCGTTTATCGCCTCCGGATCGAGCCCCGCCTCTGCCAGAATGGCGCGGCTGTCCGCGCCCAGAGCGGGGCCGGGATCGCCGATCGCGCCGGGGGTGGCGGAAAAGCGGGTGGGAATGCCCGGAAAACGCAACCGCCCGAACTCGCTTTCGCGTTCGGTCCAGAAGCCGGTCGCTTCCAGATGCGGATCGTGGAGCAGGTCCGCCGGCGTCGCAATCGCCATCGCCGGCACTTCGGCCTCACGGAACAGCGCGATCCATTCGGCGGTCGAGCGCTGCTCGATCACCTCGGCGAGCTTGTGCAGCACGGTCCCGATATTCTCGGTGCGGCTGCGCATCGAAGCGAAAATCGGATCGCGCGCCCATTCCGGATCGCCGATCGCGCGGAAGAAGCTGCGCCAGTGCTTGTCGTTGTAGATCATCACCCCGATGTAGCCGTCACGGGTCCGGTACGGGCGACGCGCGGCGGCGGTGACGCGTGGATATTCGGCCGGCCCCTGCGGCGGATCGAACAGCGATCCGCACAGATGCTCGATCATCGTGAACGAGACCAGCGTCTCGAACATCGGCACCTCGACCTCCTGTCCTTCGCCGGTGCGCTCGCGGGCATAGAGTGCCGCCAGGACAGCGTAGAGACCGGTAAGCCCCGCGACCTTGTCGGCGACGACCGTGGCGAGATAGGTCGGCTCCCCGTTCGACAACCGCGCCTGGAGCGAGACCAGGCCCGACGCGGACTGCACGATGTCATCATAAGCGGGATAGTCGCGGTACGGCCCCTCGCGGCCGAAGCCGTAGAGATTGGCATAAATCAATCGCGGGTTTCCCGTGCGCAGCACCTCATAATCCAGCCCCAGCCGCTTGATCGCGCCCGGCCGCATCGAGTGGATGAACAGGTCCGCGCCTTCGATCAGCTTCAGCAGCGCGGCCCGCGCGCCCAGCCGCTTCAGATCGAGCGCGAGGCTGCGCTTGCCCCGATTGACGTTCAGGAACATGCCGCCTCGCGCCGGATCGGGGCCGGGCGGCAGATAACGGGTGGTGTCGCCGTCGGGGCTTTCGATCTTGATCACGTCGGCGCCGAGATCGGCCATAATCTGCGTGGCGTAGGGACCCATCAGCACGCTGGTGCAATCGATTACGCGGACGCCCGCGAGCGGACCCTGAAGACGCCCGCTCACCGCAATTCCCCTCTTGCCGTGGCGGGGGAGGGGCATAGCCTCGTGCGTGCACGCGTGAGGGAAACGAGGGCATGAAGGTTCATCTGATCGCCGCCGGCAAATATCATGACATCGATTTCGCGCGTCTGGAGTTGCTCAAGCTGCTGGCCGAGCATCCCGAGGTGCGCACCACCGTCGCCTCGGATTATGCCGATCTGGCGAATCTCGCCGCGGCCGACCTGCTCGTCACCTACACATGCGATCTGCTGCCCGATGTGGCGCAGACTGACGCGCTCGCGGCCTTTCTGACGCGGGGAGGGCGCTGGCTCGCGCTCCACGGCACCAACGCGACGCTGCGCTTCGCACCCGACGGCATCGTCGATACGCCGGATGAGGCGCCGGCGTTCACGTCTCTGCTGGGCACCCGCTTTGCCGGCCACCCGCCGATCGCGCCGTTCAAGATATTCGTGACGCGCGCCGATCATGCGATGACCCGGGGGCTGCGCGATTTCCGCATCGAGGACGAGCTCTATCTCACCCGTCGCACGGCCGATATCGAGGTGCTGCTGCATACCGCCTTTACCGGCCCCTGCCCCGAGTTTCGCGAGAGCGAATGGAATGAAGCGGAGGTGCCCGTCCTCTACGAACGACGGGTGGGTGACGGCGCCGTCCTCTATTGCACGCTCGGCCATTGTCGCGGCCATTACGATCTGCGGCCGCTGGCCGATTTCTGGCCCCATCCCCAGCGCTGTGCGTGGAATTATCCGGTTTTTGCCGAACTGCTCCGCCGCGCCATCCGTTGGGGCATGCCTCAACTCGCCTGACCCTTTTTGAGGTGCGGATTCATCGCGCGGATCTGATCTTCGAGCAGGCTGAGCATGGGCTCTACCATCGCTTCGTCCATCGCGCCCGTCAGCAGGTTGATCGCCATGCCCTCCAGCATCGTCTGGGACAGTGTCATGGCGAGGTCGAAACGCTCGTGATCTTCCTGCCATTCGGGGAAGAGCACCACCGCCTGCGCGTTGAAGCGTTCACGATATTCCACCTGCAGCGGCTGGAGAATCTTGGCGAGTTCGGGATGAGTGCGGGCGGCGAGCGCCAGCTCGTGAAAAGCGACGAAGGCCGGCTTCTGCAATTGTCGCCAGTAGGCGCGCACCAGCGCGGTGACATCGTGATTCTCGGTGTCTGCCGCCCGCCGGAACGCGCGCAGGCGCTTTTCGTGCAATTCCACGATCGCGCCCTTGATCAGCGCCGATCCATTCTCGAAATGGTGGAGCATTGCGCCGCGCGACAGGCCGGCTTCGGCCGCGACCTGGGGCGTGGTGGTATTGGCGTAGCCCACCTTCACGATGCATCGAATAGTGGCGTCGATAAGCCGGGCGCGCGTCTGCGCGCTTTTCAGTGATTGCTGGGTTTGTCCGCCCTGCCCGCGCTCCCGCGGCTGCCGGGCGGAAGAGCCGGAACGCACTGCTGCCAACGCCATATCGATCGATCCTCGCCAAGAAACATACATGTTTGTTTTTATGGAAGCCTGTCAAGCAGTCTCTTCGGCCAGCTATAGCACAGAGTTTCCGTATCTCACCCGGATGGCGCTCGCTTCATGAAAAAAACATGCATGCATGTTTTCATATTGCCCTGCCGGGTTGAGCGATGCACTATGGGCGACAGCCGGTAGGGCCGGCGGCGCATGGAGAGGTGGAACGTGGATCTCGGTTTGCTGGGCAAGAAGGCCATCGTGATCGGGGCCGCGCGCGGCATCGGCATGGCGATTGCCGAGACGCTGGCGCGTGAAGGGTGCGATCTCGCGATTGCCGCGCGTTCGGAAGATGGCGTCAAGGACGCCGCCGCGCATCTGAAGCGTTATGACACGAATGTGGTCGGACGGCCCGTCAACGTGAAGAAGGCGGAAGAATACAGGGAATGGCTGCTCTGGGCGATCGAGGCGCTGGGCGGCTGCGATGTCCTGATCCCGATCACGTCTGCAGGCGGCGGCATGGGCAGCGAGAAATATTGGGAGAACGCCTTCGAGGTGGACGTGATGGGGCCGGTGCGCGCGGTGGAGGCGGTGCTGCCGATAATGACCGAGCGGAAATCCGGATCGATCGTGCTGATCGCCACCACCTCCGCCGGGGAGGCGATGGGAGGCCCGCAGGCCTATAATGCGATGAAGGCGTCGCTCATCACCTGGGGCAAGCAGCTTGCGCTCTCTCATGGGAAGGACGGCATACGGGTCAACATCGTCTCGCCCGGCCCCGTCGAGTTCGAGGGCGGCAATTGGGAGATGATCAAGGGCACGATGGAGAAGTTCTACCAGGCGCAGCTCCGTCAGCAGCCGGCCGGCCGGCTCGGCACGCCCGAGGAGATCGCGCGCTGCGTCGCGTTCCTGGCGAGCCCCGCGGCGAGCTGGTGCAACGGATCGCACCTCGTCGTCGACGGCGGCTTCACAAAGCGGACGCACTTCTGAGCGGGACGCGGCCGATGGACATCAAACGCAAGGTCGATATCCTCCGAGTCGATCCCCAGGATTGGCCGAACGGGACGCCGGCGTGGAAGGCCGAGGATCCCGATCTCGGCTACGACGTCATTCCGGCCGCACGCTATACCTCGCCCGAGTTCATGAAGCTCGAGTGGGAACGGTTGTGGAAGAAGGTATGGCTGCTCGGCGGCCGGTCCTGCGACATCCCCCAGCCCGGCGACTATATCTGCACCGATATCGGCAAGGAGAGCGTGCTGATCGTGCGCCAGCATGACGGCTCGGTGCGCGCTTTTCCCAACGTCTGTCTTCATCGCGGCAACAAGCTGCGCCCGGAGGGGCGCGGGAATGCGGAGCATTTCCGCTGCATGTACCATCACTGGACATACGGGCTGGACGGCGCGATCACCCGCATCCCCGACCTCGACACGTTCCCGCAAGGCGGCCCGCCGGGAATGGCGCTGCCGGGCTATCCTTGCGCCGAATGGGGCAGCTTCGTCTGGTTCTCGCTCGATCCCGATGTCGGACCGCTGGCCGATTATCTCGCGCCGATGCAGCAGCATCTCCGTCCCTATCATTTCGAACGGATGGCATGGACGCGGGACATCACCGTGGAGTGGGACTGCAACTGGAAGGCGAGCGTGGACGCCTTCAGCGAGGTCTATCACGTCCAGGGCATTCACCCGCAGTTGCAATGGTATCTCGACGACACCAACGCGCAAGTCGACGTATATGAGCGTCACAGCCGTTATCTGGTCCCCTTCGCCACCGTCTCGGGCCGCGTCGCGTTGCCCTCCGCGATTCCGCCGGCGATCCATGACATCATGGTGAAGGCGGGAATGGATCCGGCAGGCTATGAGGGGCGCGTGTCGGATATCCGCCGCGACGTGCAGATGTTCAAGCGCATGCACGGGCCGGAGCAGG
>DASSTK010000294.1:0-2262 GCA_035707945.1 Sphingomonas sp. | reverse complement strand
CTCGACCACGCCTTCGACCACCAGCAGGAAGGCCCCGGCGTCCGAGATCGCGCGCGCGTCGGCCACGATCTTCGCGGCTTCCGCTTCGCTCCGCCCGCGCGCCGCATAACCGCCCAGCGCGTTCACCGCCTGCGGTGTCAGCCCGACATGGCCGATCACGGGGATGCCGCGCGCGCTCAGGAAAGCGACCGTCCCGGCCATCGCCTCCCCGCCTTCCAGCTTCACCGCCGCGGCGCCCGTTTCCTTGAGGATGCGCGAGGCGGATTCGAAGGCCCGGGCGGGCGAGGCCTCGTAGCTGCCGAACGGCATATCGACCGCCACCACGCTATGCCAGCTTCCCCGAACCACCGCCGCGCCGTGCGCGCACATCATCTCCAGGCTGACCGGAATCGTGGAGGGCAGGCCGTAGATCACCTGACCCAGGCTGTCGCCCACCAGCAGCACGTCGCAATGCGGATCGAGGAGCTGCGCCATGCGCGCCGTGTAGGCGGTGAGCATCACGATCGGCTCGGCGACCGGCTCCGGCCCGCCTTTCCGCCCGCGAATCGCGGGCACCGTCAGCCGCTTGACCGGCGCGGGCGTCGGATGCGCGCGGCTCGTCGAGGTGTCGAGCGTGAAGGTGGTGGACATGGGAGAGCGCCCTAGCGCCAAGCGCGAGGCGGAGCAAATCGCGGCGCGCGCCGATCCGGAACCGGGAGCTCCCGTCTCCGCTCAGTTGGCGGTGCGCAGGTCCACCTTGTCCACCCATTCGGGGAAGAACACCGGCTCGCGCGCGGACCAGCCCGCTGCGGTGGCCGCCGCCTCGCTGATCGACTGGAGCAGCTTGCGCCGGCGCTCCGGGTGGAGATGCGGCAGGGCGGCGGCGGCGCAGAAGGCGCCGGGCAGCCACGGCCGGATCGCCGCGCCGAGCAGCCGCTCGTACAGGAAGCGGTAAGAGCCGAAGCCGCTCAGCCGATCCTGCCCGAGATCGAAGGCGGAAAGGGTGACGAGCGGGGCCATGAACGGCTCCATCGCGTCGAGCCCGCTATCCTCCGGGATCAGCCGACGGATTTCGTCCAGCCGGTCATAAAGGCGGATCTGGGCGCGGATGCTCGCGGCCTCCACCACGTCGCGCGACCAGCGGCCGAGCGGATCGTCCCGCAGCAGGCCGATATCCAGCGAACGCCTGATATATCGCTGCGTCGCGGCGGAGAAGGTGGCGAACTCCTTCATCTCCGCCAATGTCATCGCGCCGTCCGCCGGCCTTGCCTGTGTACCCATCGCACTATCCCCACGCTCCGTCGCAAGGATATAAGCCGACGCACCTTACCGCAGGCTTAACTATCCCCGCGCCCCGGCAAGGATCGAAGCATGAAAGGCTGTTGCGGCGCAACATCCGGACGCGAAAAGCTGTGGATAAGCGGAAAATGCTTCGCGCGCTGTGGCTGGAAAGACTCAGGAAAGCGAGTCTCAGCTCGAACGCTGGCGCCCCTTCTCCGCCTCCTCGTCATAGCCGGAGGAGGGGGCGGGCTCGCTCGATCCGGGCTGGGTGTTGGAGGGCGGATCGGAGCTGGGGAAGGTCTCGTCGAGGCCGATATCGAGCTGGGCGTCGGGATCGGAGGGATCGCGCGCGAGCTTCTCGTCATCGCTCGCATCGTGCGCGGTGCGGACCTTGGGCATGGGCGGCGTGTCCTTGTGCGGGTCGGGCGGCGCGACCGAGATATCCTCGTCGAGCGTCGCCTTGTCGGCCGGGGCGCCGTTCTGGGGCTTGGCGTCATCCATGCTCCGTCTCCTTCGGACGAGATCAACAACCGTGATCGAACGGCGTTCCGTTGCGAGGCGGCCCTGTATTTCGCCTGGGCGCTTCGGCTAAGGGCGCGCGCATGAACGATCCGCTGACGATCCGCCGCCTTTACGGCCGCCGCCAGGGCCATGCGCTGCGCCCCGGCCAGCAAGCGCTGGTGGAGGAACTGCTCCCCCGCCTCGCCCTGCCCGAAGGACCGATCGACGCGCGCACGCTGTTCGGGGAGGGTCGGCCGCTGGCGCTGGAGATCGGCTTCGGCAAGGGCGAGCATATGGCCCGGCAGGCAGCCTGGGCGCCCGACATGGGCTTCATCGGCTGCGAGCCCTTCCTGGACGGCATGGTCGGCGCGCTGGCGCAGGTGCGCGATTGCGGGCTCGCCAATGTCCGCCTCCATCTCGGCGACGCGATCGAGGTGCTGGAGCGCCTGCCGGAGCGCAGCCTGTGCCGCGCCTGGTTGCTTCACCCCGATCCCTGGCCCA
>DASSTK010000293.1:0-3078 GCA_035707945.1 Sphingomonas sp. | reverse complement strand
GCCCCGTCGCGCCGTCGGCTGAAGGGCGTGATGACGGCCTTGTGAGTCCGGCGGGCAACACCACCAGAGATTGAGTCCTCCGCCGCATGCGGACTCCAGATATAGCGTCGGCTGTGGATAACTCGGCCTGGCGCGAAGGCGACTCGCCGGAATCCCTGATCTTTTCCGCTTGACCCGGAGTCAACGCGGACTCACCTTGGCCGCCCTTTAGGGAGTGACGAGGGAGCATTATGGGGCGGTTGGGGCCGGCGATGCGGGCGGAAACGGAGCGGGCGCGGGCGGCGGCGGGTGCGTTGCCGCTCGATCAGATCCTGCGCGACGATTGCGTGCGCGCCATGGCGGCGCTGCCCGACAAGTCGATCGACTGCATCTTCGCGGACCCGCCCTACAATCTCCAGCTCGGGGGCGATCTCTACCGGCCCGACGGTAGCCAGGTCGACGCGGTGGACGACGATTGGGACAAGTTCGACAGCTACGAAGCCTATGACCGCTTCACCCGCGCCTGGCTCCGCGAGGCGCGACGCATCCTGAAGGATGACGGGACTTTGTGGGTGATCGGCAGCTATCACAATATCTTCCGGGTCGGCGCCGCCGTGCAGGATGCGGGCTATTGGATCCTGAACGACATCGTGTGGCGCAAGGCCAATCCGATGCCCAATTTCAAGGGCACCCGCTTCACCAACGCGCATGAAACCCTGATCTGGGCGGCGAAGTCCGAGACGGCGCGCTACACCTTCAATTACACCGCGATGAAGCAGTTGAACGACGAGCTTCAGATGCGGTCCGATTGGAGCTTCCCGATCTGCTCCGGCGCGGAACGGCTGAAGGACGAGAGCGGGGCCAAGGCGCATCCGACGCAGAAGCCGGAGGCTTTGCTCTATCGCGTGCTGCTGGCGACGACGAAGAAGGGCGACGTGGTGCTCGATCCCTTCTTCGGCACCGGCACCACCGGCGCGGTGGCGAAGCGGCTGGGGCGGCGCTGGATCGGCATCGAGCGCGAGCCGCGCTACATCCGCGTCGCGCGCGAACGGATCGCCGCCGCGCTGCCGCTGGATGAGAGCGCGATGACGGTGATGCCCTCCAAGCGCGCCGCGCCGCGCGTGCCGTTTGGCGCGCTGGTGGAGGCCGGGCTGATCCCGCCCGGCGCGGAGCTGACCGATGCGCGCCGCCGGTGGCGGGCGCGGGTGCGGGCGGACAGCTCGCTGGGCGTCGACGGGAAATCGGGCTCGATCCACAAGCTCGGCGCGGAATTGCAGAGCGCGCCTTCGTGCAACGGCTGGACCTTCTGGCATATCGAGCGCGAAGCGGGTCGGCTGGAGCCGATCGACGCGCTGCGCCAGGAGTGGCTGGCCGCGCAGGCCCCCGCATGATCCCGGCCGAGCTGGCGCGGCGGGGAGCCTCCGCGCGGCTCTATCTGCGCCCCACCGGCTTCGTCGATTCGCCCTTCGGCTATGACGGGCAGACGATGCGGCTGGCGGGCGGGCTCGCGTGGTTCGCGATGATCGAGGCGATCGTCGCCGATGAGGGCGGACGGATCGAGCAATCGCTGGTGCCGATCGAGCGGATCGAGGATTTCGTCGCCAGCCTGCCCGATCCGCACCACGAGCGCGCGCGCCGCACGCTTGGCAACCTGACCGCGCCGCGCGGGGCCTTGAGGCTCGGCGAGCGCGTCATCCGGCTCGATCAGCCGCAGGCGATGGGCGTGCTCAACATGACGCCGGACAGCTTCTCCGAAGACGGCGCGCCGGAGCCGGAGGAGGCGGCCGCCCCCGCGGTCGGCATGGCGGAGGCCGGGGCGGCGATCGTCGACGTCGGCGGCGAATCCACCCGTCCCGGCGCGAAGCCGGTATGGGAGGGGGACGAGATCGCCCGCGTGCTGCCGGTGATCGAGCGATTGAAAGGCGCGGGGCTCGCGCTCTCGATCGACACGCGCAAGGCGGCGGTGATGCGCGCCGCGCTGTCCGCCGGCGCGCATATGGTGAACGACGTCTCCGCGTTGCTGCACGACGAGGAAAGCCTGCGGGTGGCGCGCGAGGGGGATTTCCCGATCGTGCTGATGCACCATCAGGGCGAGCCCGAGACCATGCAGCAGGATCCGCGCTACCGCGACGCGCTGCTCGACGCCTATGACTGGCTGGAGGAGCGGATAGAGGCGGCGGCCGCCGCCGGCGTGGCGCGCGAGCGGCTGCTGATCGATCCCGGCATCGGCTTCGGCAAGGCGCTGCGCCACAATCTCGCGATCCTGAACGGGCTGGCGCTGTTCCACGGCCTCGGCCTGCCGGTCGTGCTGGGCGCGAGCCGCAAGCGGATGGTGGGCGCGCTTTCCGGCGAAGCGCCGGTGGAGAAAAGGCTCGGCGGTTCCCTCGCCCTCGCGCTCGCCGGTGCGGCGCAGGGCGCGCAGTTGCTGCGGGTGCATGACGTTTATGAGACGGTGCAGGCCCTTCGCGTTTGGCGGGGCTTGCGCGACGAGGCGTTGACGCCCGGCTAGCGTCCTGAAGGTCGCGGTTCGATTTGCTCCTGCTGCGCACGCGCGCTAAGGCCGCGCCCTCACCCGCAAGCTCGGATATTGGACGCCCGTGACGCTCTACAGCCGCTTCGCCGACGCGATCGATCGCATCCTCGACAGCCTCGAATCGGAAGGGATAATTCCCGCCGGGCTGGAGCGACGCGCCGTTGCGATCGAGCCGCCGCGCGATCCGGCCCATGGCGATCTCGCCACCAACGTCGCGATGGTGCTGGCCAAGCCCGCCGGAGCCAATCCGCGCGCGCTGGCGCAGGCGATCGCGCCCCGGCTGGGCGAGGCGGAGGGCGTCGTCTCGGTCGAGATCGCCGGGCCGGGCTTCCTCAATCTCCGCCTCGCGCCCGAGCTGTGGCATGAGGAGCTTGCCACCATCCTGGGCGAGAACGGCGATTACGGCCGCTCCCGGGCGGGCGAGGGGCATCGCGTCAATGTCGAATATGTCTCGGCCAACCCGACCGGCCCGCTGCACATGGGGCATTGCCGCGGGGCGGTCGTCGGCGACAGCCTCGCCCGGCTGCTCGAGGCGGCGGGGTTCCGGGTCACCAAGGAATATTATG
>DASSTK010000292.1:0-7218 GCA_035707945.1 Sphingomonas sp. | reverse complement strand
GCCTCACAGCCCCTCCAGCGCATCGAGCAGCAGCCGCGTCACCGCCTCGGGCTCGCCCAGCGCGTCGATGAGGCGGAACCGCTCCGGCTCCGCATGCGCCAGCGCCGCGAACGCCTCCGCCACGCGCGCGTGATAGGCGGCGTCGCGGCCGCCGATCCGGTCCGCGCCCTGTCGGTCCCGCGCGCTCGCCCGCCGCGCGGCTTCCTCGGGCGGCAGGGTCAGCAGCAGGGTCCGGTCCGGCAGCAGGCCGCCCGAGCCGACCTCGTGCAGCAGCCGCAGCTTCGCGATCGAAACGCCCCCCGCCCCGCCCTGATAGGCGAGCGAGCTGTCGAGGAAGCGGTCCGAGAGCACCCACGCGCCGCGCGCCACCGCCGGCCGGATGGTGCGCTCGACATGATCGGCGCGCGCGGCGGCGAACAGCAGCGCCTCCGCGCCCGGCGTCCAGCGGTCCGCCTCGCCTTCCAGCAGCAGCGTACGGATCGCCTCCGCGCCGGGGCTGCCGCCGGGCTCGCGCGTCGCGATGACGTCGATGCCCCGCGCCCGCAGCGCCTCCGCCAGCGCGCGAAGCTGGGTGGACTTGCCCACACCCTCCCCGCCTTCCAGGCTGATGAAGCGGCCGCGCGGCACTTTATCCTCCGTTCGTGCTGAGCGAAGTCGAAGCATGCGCCCCAAGCGGCTTGCCCGGCTTCCGTCCTTCGATTCCGCTCAGGACGAACGGAGAAAGAATCAGACCCTCCCCCCTCACAGCCAGGAGAAGAGCGATTTGATGCCCGCCCAGATGCGGCCGAAGAAGCCCGCCTTGCCCACATCCGTCTCGGCGACCAGCGGCATGACCTGCGGCTTGGTGGCGTCGGTGGTGACGACGAGATCGGCGATATGCTCGCCGGCGCTGATCGGCGCGCGGATCGGGCCGTCATAGACGATCTTCATCGGCGGCGCCTTGGTGTCCGCATTCTGGCCGAGGATGCCGCCGACGCTGAGCGGCACGGTCGCGGCGAGATCGCGCGGCGCGACCAGCCCCACCTTCGAGGAGGAGCCGCCCTGAACCTCAGCGTAACCCACGCGCTTGCCCTTGGCGAACAGGGGCTTCAGCTTCCAGGCGTGGAAGCCCCAGTTCATGAAGGAGATCGATTGGTTCACCCGCTCGTTCCAGCTCTTCATGCCGGCCAGCACCATCACCAGCCGCCGCCCGTTCTGCTCGGCCGATCCGGTGAAGCCGTAGCCCGCCGCCTCGGTGTGTCCGGTCTTGAGCCCGTCCGCGCCCGGCACCTTGCCCAGCAGCGGATCGCGATTCTCCTGGCTGATCGCCTGGCCGGACATGGTCTTGCCCCAGGTGAAGCTCGGCTTGGAGTAGAACTCCTTATAGAGACTTGGAAAATCCCGGATCGTCGCCTCGGCCAGCGTGGCGAGGTCGCGCGCCGTCACATAGGTGACGCCGTTGTCCGGCCAGCCGTTGGCGGTGCCGAAGTGCGAGTTGGTCATGCCCAGCCGCTTGGCCTGCTGGTTCATCAGGTTGACGAAGGCGGGCTCGGTGCCGGCGATGCCCTCGGCCAGCACGATGCAGGCGTCGTTACCCGAAAGCGTGATGATGCCGGAAAGCAGATCGGAGACGGACACCTCCTGCCCCGAGGCGATGAACATGGTCGATCCCTGGCTGTGCCATTTGCGCCAGGTGTCGGGCGTCATCGTGAACTTCTGATCGAGCTTGAGCTGCCCGCTCTTGATGAGGCCGAACGCCACATAGACCGTCATCATCTTGGCGAGAGACGCGGGCGGCATCCGGTAATCGGGGTTCTTCGAATAGAGGATCGCGCCCGAGTTCATATCCTGCATGAAGGCGATCGGCGCGGTCGTGTCGAAGGGCGGCGCGGCGGCGAAGGAGGCGCTGGAGAGCGCCGCGATGGCGAAGGAGGCGACGGCGAACTGGGCAGGCTTCATGGGTATCGGCTTCCGATCGGCTCTTGTGGAACGGGCGCGTCGAGGACGGCGGCTCCCTGATAGCCGCGCGCGCGCAACCGCGCCAGCGCCGCGATGCGGGAAGCCTCGTCGGGATAGGGGCCGGTGACGACGCGATAGCCCGTCCCCGTCGCCACCACATGCGCGCCTTCGTCGGCGAGCGCCGAGGCGAGCGCGTCGGCGGCGTCCGGGTCGTTCGGGCTGGCGATCAGGATGTCCCGCTCGATCGCGGGGGACGGCGTGTAAACCGGGCGCGGCGGCGGGGTGTAAGCGGGTTGCGGCGGAGGCGTATAGGACGGCCTCGGCTGCGGCGTCGGCAGCACCGGCGCGGCGCGATAGGGCGGCTCGGCCGAAGGCACGGGCGGCGGGGAATAGACCGGCCGCGTCGGCGCGGTCGGGCCGGTGCGGAGCGGCGTGGCGGTCGGCTCGACCCGGGAGAGCAGCACCGGATAGCCGCGCTGGAGCCGCTCGCGCTGCTTGCGGGTCGGCGTCACCCGCCGCACCCGGACCATCGCGTGCCCGGCGCGGCGGATGCCGAGCTCGGTCGCCGCCTCTTCGGAAAGGTCGATGATCCGATCGCGCGCGAACGGCCCGCGATCGTTGACGCGCACCAGGATGCGCTGCCCGGTGTCGAGCCGCGTCACCTCGACATAGCTCGGCATCGGCAGCGTCTTGTTGGCGGCGCTCGGCCGCTGGCGGAAGAAGATCTCGCCGTTGGCGGTGCGGTTGCCCTGCTCGCGATTGCCGTACCAGCTCGCCTCGCCGATCTGGTCGTAATAGGGATCGTCGGTGGGCACATAGGTCTGCCCGCGCACCGTATAGGGGCGCCCCAGCTTCACCGGCACGTCGGGCACGAAGCGGTGGACCCCGCTCGCGCAGGCCGCCAGCGCGAGCGCCGGGGCCAGCGCCAGCCAGCGCTCAACCCTTGACCGCATCCGCCAGCAGGCCGACCGATAGCGCGTAGAAGTTCGAGCAGTTGTAGTCGAGGATGGCGTTGTAGTTGCCGAACGTCAGATAGGCGGTGGCGTTCGGCCCGTCGGGCTCGATCAGGGTCGCCAGCGCATCGTCGCTCACCCGCTGCGAATCGAGCCGCTGCACGCCCAGCGCCCGCCATTCGCGCATCGTCAACCAGCGGCTGTGCCGGTCGTGCACGCGCGGGCAGCGGGGGGATGTCAGCACGGTCGCGATCGCCGTCCGGTTCAGGCTCGCCGGCACGCGCACCGGCACGCCCCAGGGCTCGCCCGCCTTCCAGCCGGCGTTGACCAGATAGTTGGCGATGGAGGCGAGCGCGTCGGCCGGGCTGCGCCAGATATCGGCCTTGCCGTCCCCGTTCCCGTCGCGCGCGAGGCGGAGATAGACGGAAGGCAGGAACTGCGGGTAGCCCGTCGCCCCCGCCCAGCTCCCGACGAGCTGCGAGCGCGGTATGCCCCTGTCCATCAGCTTCAATGTCGCGATCAGCTCATGCTCGAACAACGGACGGCGGCGGCCTTCATAGGCGAGGGTGGCGAGCGAGCGGACCAGATCGAAATCGCCGGTATAGCCGCCGTAATTGGTCTCCTGCCCCCAGATCGCGACCATGATCGATTCGGGAACGCCCGTCTCCTCCTCGATCCGCATCAGATTGCCGCGTTCGCGCGCATAGGCCGCGCGGCCGCGCTCGATCAGGCTCGCGGAGACATGCTTGGCGCGATAGGGCGCGAAATCGGGAATGGCCGAAGGCGCGTTCTTCGCCGATCCGCCGGGCTGCGACTCGTCGAGCTGGATCACGCGCGGATTGTAGGTGAGCCCGGCGAAGGCCGAATCGATCGTCCGCCGGCTCACCCCCTGCGCCAGGGCGCGGGCGCGGACCTGATCGAGGTAAGCCTCGAACCCGCTCTGGGATAGGCTCTCCGCCTCTTGCGCCAATGCCGCGCCCGATCCGGCGACGAACGCGCTCGACGGCGCCAGCGCGCCGCAACCCAGCGCCGCCGCGATGCAGATGATCTTGCCCTTGAAACGCACACGCCCCTCCCCGACCCGCCCTTTCTGACACAGCCGAGCGCCCGCGTTAACCCGTCTCGTCGCGCCGCTTGCACGGCGAAGCGATGCGGCGCTAAGCGGGCGCGCCCGGAAAAGGGCGGGTGGCCGAGTGGTTTAAGGCAGCGGTCTTGAAAACCGCCGTGGGCGCGAGCTCACCGTGGGTTCGAATCCCACCCCGCCCGCCGGCCTTGCGCATCCTCTCGCGCCGCGCTTCGTTGGCGTCTCGCGTCAGGAGATTCGCAGCATGAGCAACCGCCGCACGGAGAAGCCTCAGATCCGGAAATATGACAGCCCGGCCGGCGGCTGGGGCTCGATGCGGGGGCTGAAGGATATCATGCTGCGCGAAAAGCCGCCGGCGGTGATCGCGCGCGAGCTGTTGCGCCAGAACAAGCCCGACGGTTTCGTGTGCGTGAGCTGCGCCTGGGCCAAGCCCGCCCACCCGCATGTGCCGGAATTTTGCGAGAACGGCGCCAAGGCGACGGCCTGGGAGCTCACCCGCTATCGCACCACGCCCGATTTCTTCAGCGATCATACGCTTGCCGAGCTGCGCGGCTGGCAGGATTATGATCTGGAGCAGCACGGCCGCCTCACCCATCCGCTGCGCTACGATCCCGCGACAGATCGCTATGTCGCCGTCGCCTGGGAGGAGGCGTTCGCGGAGATCGGCAAGGAGCTGCAGGCGCTCGATCCCAAATCGGTGGTGTTTTATTCCTCGGGCCGCGCCAGCCTCGAAACCAGCTTCATGTATCAGCTCATGGCGCGGATGTACGGCAACCAGAATCTGCCGGACAGCTCGAACATGTGCCACGAATCCACCTCGGTTGGCCTCAAGAAGGCGATCGGGGCGGGCGTCGGCACGGTGCTGCTGGAGGATTTCGAGCGCTGCGACGCGATCTTCTTCTTCGGTCAGAATGTCGGCTCCAATTCGCCACGCATGCTCCACCAGCTCAAGGAGGCGGTGGAGCGCGGCTGCCGGATCGTCACCTTCAATCCGCTGAAGGAGCCGGGGCTCCTCAAGTTCACCAACCCGCAGAATGTGCCGGCGATGCTCACCCGCAGCTCGGTGAAGATCAGCGATCAATATCATCAGGTGAAGGCGGGCGGCGACATGGCCGCCATCGCCGGGCTCTGCAAGGCGCTGATCGCGTGGGACGACCAGTCCGGCGGCGTGCTCGATCACGAGTTTCTCAAGGCCCACACGCATGGCTTCGAGGCGTTCGCAGCGGCGATGCGCGCGCTCGACTGGCAGGCGATCGAGCATCAGTCCGGCCTCACCCGCGCCGCTATCGAATCCGCCGCCGCCGTCTACGCCGATTCGACCGCGACGATCGGCGTTTACGGTATGGGCCTGACCCAGCACCGCTTCGGCGTCGACAATGTGCGGATGATCGTCAACCTGCTGCTGCTCAAGGGCAATATCGGCAGGGCCGGCGCGGGCGTGTGCCCGGTGCGCGGCCATTCCAACGTGCAGGGGCAGCGCACCGTCGGCATCACCGAGAAGCCCGAGCTCGCTCCGCTCGACACCTTCAAGGAGCGTTACGATTTCGAGCCCCCGCGCGAGAAGGGGCTGGACACGGTGGAAACCTGCGCGGGCGTGATCGACGGCAGCGTGCGCGGCTTCGTCCAGCTCGGCGGCAATTTCCTGCGCGCCGTGCCGGATACGGACCGGATCGAGCCCGCCTGGTCGCGGATGCGCCTCACCGTCCACATCGCCACCAAATTGAACCGCAGCCATCTCGTCCCCGGCGAGATCTGCTATCTCCTCCCCTGCCTCGGGCGGATCGAGCGCGACGTGCAGGCGAGCGGTCCGCAGGTGGTGACGGTGGAGGACAGCACCGGCTGCATCCACGCCTCGCGCGGCAAGGTCGATCCGGCGGGCAAGGCCCTGCTTTCCGAGCCCGCGATCGTCGCCGCCATCGCCGAAGCGACGCTCGCCCCCAATCCGAAGGTGGACTGGCAAGGCTGGGTCGCCGATTACGGCAAGGTCCGTGACGAGATCGAGGCCTGCTTCCCGGACAAGTTCCAGCGCTTCAACGAACGGATGTTCGAGCCGGGCGGCTTCTACAAGGGCAACAAGGCGCGCGAGCGCATCTGGGAGACGCCGAGCGGCAAGGCCGAGTTCGAGGTTCCGCCGGTGCTCACCGCCACCGGCTTCGAGGATGCGCCGGGCCGTTACCGGCTGATGACCTTGCGATCCAACGACCAGTTCAACACCACCATCTACGGCTATTCGGATCGCTTCCGAGGCGTGGAGGGCACACGCGACGTCTTGTTCATGTCGCCCGAGGATATCGCGGCGGATGGGCTGAAGGCCGGGCAGATCGTCTCGCTGGTGGGCGATTCCGGGGACAATGTGGAGCGCCGCGTCGACGGGCTGATGATCGTCCCCTATTCGATCCCGCGCGGCTGCCTCGGCGGCTATTATCCCGAATGCAATCCGTTGATACCGCTTTTCCATCACGCGCGCGAAAGCCATGTTCCGGCGGGAAAATCGGTTCCGGTTCGGATCGTCGCCTGAAGGCGGAAGATGGGCGCGCCCGGCGATGTCCGCATCGGCATTTCGGGCTGGACCTATGCGGGCTGGCGCGGCGTCTTCTATCCCGAACGGCTGCCCCATAAGCGCGAGCTCGCTTATGCCGCGCGCCATTTCCGCGCGATCGAGATCAACGGCAGCTTCTACTGCATGCAGCGGCCGGAAAGCTTCGGCCGCTGGCGGGAGGAGACGCCGGACGATTTCGTCTTCGCGGTCAAGGCGTCGCGCTACATCACCCATATGCTCAAGCTGCGCGGCGTCGAGACGGCGCTCGCCAACTTCCTCGCCTCCGGCCTGCTGCGGCTGGGGCCGAAGCTCGGGCCGATCCTGTGGCAGTTCCCGCCGCGCCTGCGCTTCGACGAGGCGCGTTTCCGCGCCTTCCTCGAGCTGCTGCCGCGCTCCACCGGCGAGGCGCTGATGCTGGCGCGACGCCATGACCATCGCCTCGACGGCCGGAGCTGGCTGGCGATCGAGGAGGATCGCCCGCTCCGCCACGCCTTCGAGATCCGTCACGACAGTTTCCGCGCTCCCGCCTTCATCGAGCTGTTGCGCGAATATGGCGCGGCGCTGGTCTGCGCGGACACGGTGGAATGGCCGCTGCTCATGGATCTGACCGCGGACTTTGTTTATTGCCGCCTTCACGGCTCCGAGCAGCTTTACGTCAGCGGCTATGAGGATGTCGCCATCGACCGATGGGCCGCCCGCGTGCG
>DASSTK010000291.1:0-2093 GCA_035707945.1 Sphingomonas sp. | reverse complement strand
ACCCCGCCGATGACGGATCACCGCGCGATCACCGACGCGGTGGCCGGGCCGATCGCGGACCGGCGCGCGGGCAAGGCATGGTGGGCGGCCTTCGGCGCATCGCTGGCGATCGTGCTCGCGGGCGCGACCGCGGCGGGGCTTTCCTTCGAATATGGTCCGGGCCTGTGGGGCAACAACTCGGCGGTGGTGTGGGGCTTCCCGATCTCCAGCTATGTCTGGTGGATCGGCATCGGCAACGCCGGCACGCTGATCTCGGCGATGCTGCTCCTGACCCGGCAGAAATGGCGCTCCTCGATCAACCGCTTCGCCGAGACGATGACGATCTTCGCGGTGGCGATCGCCGGCATCTATCCGATCCTGCACCTCGGCCGGCCGATGTATTTCTACTGGATGGCCCCCTATCCCAGCACCATGCATATCTGGCCGCAGTGGCGATCGGCGCTGGTGTGGGATTTCTGGTCGATCCTCTCCTATCTGCTCTTCTCGATCCTGTTCTTCTATCTGGGGCTGATCCCCGATCTCGCGACGCTCCGCGATCGCCCCGGCTCGCGCATCTGGCGCAAGATATGGGGCGTGGCCGCGCTCGGCTGGCAAGGCACCCCGGCGCAGTGGCGCACGCATACGCGGCTGCAATGGGCGATGGCGGCGATCGCGACGCCGCTGGTCTGCTCGGTTCATTCGATCGTCGGCCTCGATTTCGCCGCCTCGATCATGCCCGGCTGGATCGAGAGCATCTTCCCGCCTTATTTCGTGGTCGGCGCCTTCTTCTCGGGCTTTGCGGTGGTGGTGCTGATGGCGATGGTGATCCGCCGCGCGCTGGACCTCGAAGGCATGATCCGCCCTTCGCATCTGGACGCCATGGCCAAGGTGATCCTGGCCTCGGCCTGCGTCATGGGGCTCTCCTACACCACTGAATGGCTGAGCGCGCTGTGGACGGGCGAGGCCTCCTCTCTCCGCTTCCTGCGCTTCAGCTTCACCGGCCCCTATCTGCCCTTCCAGATTCTGATGCTGATCGGCAACGTGTTCCTGCCCCAGCTTTTCTGGAGCCCGAAGCTCCGCCGCAACCCGATCGCGCTGGCCATCATCGCCTTCGGGATATTGATCGGCATGTATCTGGAGCGCGTCCAGATCCTCACCAATTCGCTGTCGATCGGCTGGCTGCCGGCGATGTGGACGCTCTACGTGCCCACCATCATCGATTTCCTGATCCTCGCCGGCGCGCTCTCCTTCTGGGTGCTGCTGGTGCTCGTCACCGCCCGCGTGCTGCCGCTGGTTTCGATCTACGAGGTGCGCGCCCTGGCCGAGGAGGCGAAGGAATGACCGCGCTCGTCATCGCCAGCTATGCGGGCGAGCGGGCGTTCCGCGCGGGCTTCGAGGCGGCGAAGCAGTCCGGCCGGCGGATCGTCGGCCTGTGGTCCCCCATGCCGGTGGAGCTGGACGATCTCGGCGCGGCCGAGGCGCGGCCGATCGGCTGGATCGCGACGGCGGGCGGTCTGGTCCTCGCGGGGCTGTTCTATCTGTTCATCTGGTGGTCGGCGACCTCGCTTTATCCCTTCGACATCGGCGGACGGCCGCTCAATAGCTGGCAGGTCTTCCCGCTCGCGCCGGTCGAGTTCGGCGCGCTGGCGGCGGGCGCGGCGGGGATCGTCGCCTTCCTGGTGCTCGGGCGGCTGACCCGGTTGCACGATACCGCCTTCGACATCGCCGAGGTGGAGCGCGCCTCCTCCGATCGCTTCGTCATCGCGGTCGCCTGCGACGAGGGCGCGGACGCCAACCGCCTGCTCGCGCTGCTCGCCGAAGCGGGCGCGGCGCACAGCCGGGTGGTGACGCCATGAGGCGGGCCGTGCTCCTCCTCGCGCTGCTCGCGCTCGCCGGCTGCGATCTTTCGATGCAGAAGCAGGCGCGGCACGGCGCGCAGGGCGGGGCCTTATGGCCCGGCGGCCCTTCCACGGGCGACGGCGCGCCGCCGGGTTCGATCGCGATCGACCAGCCCGCCATCGACGCCGCCTTGGCGCATCCTCCGCACGTCACCCCGGCGCTGCTCGCGCGCGGGCAGGATCGCTATCAGATTTTCTGCACCCCCTGTCACGGAA
>DASSTK010000290.1:0-2543 GCA_035707945.1 Sphingomonas sp. | reverse complement strand
GACGCCTTCTACGATCGCCGCGAAAAGGGCTTCGCCAACGGCCTGCTCGACGCGCTGGCCAGGGACGTTCGTGGCTGAGATCGTCAAGCTGCGGCTGGCGCGCAAGGCCAGGGCGCGCGCCGCCAAAGCGGCGGCCGCTGCCGCCAACCGCGCTGCATTCGGACGGAGCAAGACGGAGAAGGACGCGACAAGGACCGAAGCAGCGCTTGCCGCCCGGCTGCTCGACAACGCCAGGCGCGAAGGCCGCTGACGTCGGCTGCTTGAAAACCTTCCATACCGTATTATTTTGGTAACACAGTTTGGAAGAAGGCCGTGACCTGGGCAAACGTCGTTATCATCGCAGCCATCGGATCATTGTTCGCGCCACCTTGCATGGCCGCAACGCCCGAGGCCACCGCAGTCCAAACCGAGCGCGCCGTGCTCGACGCCGAGGCGGGCTTCTGGAAGGCGTTCAACAGCTGCGACGCGGCAGCGATGGCTGACTATTTCACCGCGAATGCCGAATTCTATCACGACATCACGGGCCTGACCGCCACCCGCGAGCGCGTAGTGGCATCGATGATGACCGGCCCCTGCAGCAACCCCGCCGACCAGCGACTGCGCCGCGAGCTCGTGGCGGGAAGCGAGCGGTTCACCCTGCTGGCGGGCGGCTATGCCATGCTGTCCGGGCAACAGCGCTTCTTCGCCGGTGATGACCGGGCGCGCAACAGCATCGCCGGCTGTGTCGAGATCTGGCAAAGAACCGACGCTGGTTGGCAGATGAAGCGCGTCGTCAGCTACGCCCACGAGACCGAGACGCTCCCGAATTGAGCCGTTCAGCAATGGCGGCGCGGAAGGACTGCGCCTAGGGTCCGCCCGATGACCGAAGCCGAATTCCTCGCCGCATTGCGCACGCTGCCACTTCATCCGGGCGCGCAAGACCTGCGCGACGACACCGCGCAGCTCGGCGAGCTGGTCATCACCACCGACACGATCGTCGAGGGCGTGCATTACCTCGCCTCCGATCCGGCCGAAGACGTGGCCTGGAAGCTGGTCGCGGTGAACCTCTCCGACCTCGCCGCCAAGGGCGCGACGCCGGAAGGCGTGCTGCTCAATTATCCCCTGCGCCCTCCCCCGGCGGAGGCCGGTGCCCCGCTGCGGGACGCCCCCAATAAAGGACAATCCCCAACTTCCATTGCTTTTCCGACTGGGCCCCGGCCTTCGCCGGGGAAGGAAAGAAGGTGGGACGAGCACTTCCTCGCCGGCCTCGGTGAGGCGCTTCGTGCCTTCGCCTGCCCCCTGGTCGGCGGCGACACCGTGTCGCTTCCCTCCGGAGCGCCGCGCGTCATCGCGCTAACCGCGATCGGGCGCGCGGTCACCGCGCCGCTAAGGAGCGGTGCGCAAGTTGGCGACGCGCTCTACGTCACCGGAACGATCGGCGATGCCGGCGCGGGATTGCGCATCGCGCGTGGCGAGGACGGCCCGGCCGAGTTGCTCGCCGCCTACCGCCGCCCACAGCCGCGGCTTGCCGAAGGGCGCGCGCTCGCGCCGCTGGTCCATGCCATGATGGACGTGTCGGACGGGCTGCTGCTCGACGCCGCAAGGATGGCCGCGGCGAGCAAGCTCGGCGTGACGATTGACATCGCCACCGTGCCGCTCTCCCCTTCCTATTGCGCGTTCGCCGGCGACGATCGCGCCGCGCGGCTAACCGCCGCAACGGCGGGCGACGATTACGAGTTGCTGTTTGCGGCTCCCGCCGATCTCGCGCTTCCGGTGGCGGCGACATGGGTCGGAACCTTCACTGAACTACCGACACGTCATCCCCGCGAAAGCGGGGACCCATCTCCCGACCGCGGGTCCAGCCCCCTCACGCTCACCGACCACAGCACACCCCTCCCCCTCCCCGACCGGCTCGGCTTCGCGCACGGTGATTGAGGCGCTTGCGCTGCCGGGCACGCACCGATAGCTTCCGTCGCACAGTCACGGGAGCGTTCCCACTACCAGTCTCCCGGACGGAGCAAGGAAGGGGTGCCAATGACGTATGTCTATGCCGCCATCGCGTGCGGCGTGATTGCTGTGCTCTACGGCTTTCTCACCAGTAGTCAGGTGCTGCGCGCTTCGGCGGGCGACACCAGGATGCAGGACATCGCCGCCGCGATCCAGGAGGGCGCCAAGGCGTATCTCGCCCGGCAGTACACCACCATCGCGATCGTCGGCGTGATCGTCGCCATCGTCATCCTTTTCACCCTCGGCCTCACTTCGGCGATCGGCTTCGCGATCGGCGCGATCCTGTCGGGCTGCGCGGGCTTCGTCGGCATGAACATCTCGGTGCGCGCCAACGTGCGGACCGCGGAGGCCGCGCGCAGCTCGCTGCAGGGCGGCCTGACCCTCGCCTTCCGCTCGGGCGCGATCACCGGCATGCTGGTGGCGGGGCTGGGCCTGCTCGCGATCTCGGTGTTCTTCTGGTATCTGACCGGCCCCGCCGGCCATGCGCCCAACGACCGGATCATCACGCAGTCGCTGACCGCGCTGGCGTTCGGCGCCTCGCTGATCTCGATCTTCGC
>DASSTK010000289.1:0-4028 GCA_035707945.1 Sphingomonas sp. | reverse complement strand
ACCCTGCAGCGAGGCGCGCTGGCTCGCCACGAACTTGTCTTCCATGCCGGGCTTCACCCGGAAACGCACTACATTGTAGGCCGTCATTCGAGTCTCCCTGAACAAAGTGGTCTGCAGGGAGAGCTTAGCGCAAATGACCGTCAGGTGTTGAACTTGAACAGCATCACGTCGCCGTCCTTGACGACGTAGTCTTTGCCCTCGTCGCGGGCCTTGCCGGCTTCCTTGGCGGGGACTTCGCCGCCGAGGCCGACGTAGTCGTCATAGGCGATGGTCTGGGCGCGGATGAAGCCGCGCTCGAAATCGGTGTGGATGACGCCGGCGGCCTGCGGCGCATGATCGCCCTTGTGGATGGTCCAGGCGCGCGCCTCCTTCGGGCCGGCGGTAAAAAAGGTTTGCAGGCCAAGAAGCTGGTAGGCTTCGCGGATAAGGCGGTTCAACCCCGGCTCCGAAAGCCCCAGGGCTTCGAGATATTCCTTCTGCTCGGCTTCGGGGAGTTGGGCGAGCTGGCTCTCGATTTCGGCCGAGATGACGATCACCGCCGCGTCGTGCTGCTTCGCATAGTCCTCGACGCGGCGGCTCATCTCGTTGCCGGTCGCGGCGGAGGCCTCGTCGACATTGCAGACGTAGAGCGCGGGCTTCGAGGTCAGGAGCTGCAGCTCGCGGAAGGGCTTTTCCTCATCCGGCGTGCGCTCAACGAGGCGGGCGGATTTGCCCTCGCGCAGGAGCGCCAGCGCGCGGTCGATGAGGTCGAGCGTCGCCTTGGCGTCCTTGTCGTTCTGCCTGGCCTTCTTCTCGACGCCGGTGCGGCGCTTTTCGAGGCTTTCGAGATCGGCCAGCATGAGCTCGGTTTCCACCACCTCGGCGTCGGCGATCGGATCGACCGTGTTGGCGACGTGGATGACATTGGGGTCCTCGAAACAGCGGAGGACATAGCAAACCGCATCGCACTCGCGGATATTGGCGAGGAACTGGTTGCCGAGGCCCTCGCCCTTGCTCGCGCCCTTTACCAGCCCGGCGATGTCGACGAAGCTCATCCGAGCGGGGACGATCTGCGCCGATCTGGCGATTTCGGCGAGCTTGTCGAGGCGGGAGTCCGGTACGGCGACCTCGCCGATATTCGGCTCGATCGTGCAGAACGGGAAATTCGCGGCCTGTGCGGCGGCGGTGCGGGTCAGGGCGTTGAACAGCGTCGATTTGCCGACATTGGGCAGGCCGACGATCCCCATCTTGAAGGCCATTGGGCTAGGGCTCCTGGCGGAAAACTCAGGCCGGACAGATGGGTCGGTTCGGCGCGCAAGTCAATGTCGGGGCGGGGTGAAGCCTAAGGAGGCGCTGGGTTGTCGGGGGCGCGGCGGTTCACGCGAGGCGCGAGCCGTCTGCTTTACCATGATGCACCCTGGTCCCGACTCCACAGTGTCATTCCCGCGAAGGCGGGAATCCAGTTCTGAGCCGCGCGCACGGTGCCCTTGATGAAACTGGATTCCCGCCTGCGCGGGAATGACGGCGTACCCCTGGGGGGGGCAGCCCGCCCGCCGCAACGTGGTCCGGGTGGACGGGCAACCCAGGTCAAGACGGTCAAGACCGGCCACTGCTCTATTCCTTGCCGAACAGCTTTTTCAGCATATCCGCCATCGGGCCACTCTTCGGCACCTCGGCCTGCGGCGGCTTCGGGCGGGCGGCGCGGATGTGGCTTTGCGCCTTGGGCCGCGTGGGGTCGGCCGTCGCCGGGCGCTGGGCGCGCGCGGCGCCGTCGCCGCCAACGGCGATCGCCAGGCGGTTCATGAAGGTGTTGTCGTCGCCCTTGAGCAGCAGGCCGGCATTGTCGGCAAGCGCGTCGAGCAGGGGATCGAGCCAGACGTGGTCGGCCTTGGAAAAGTCGCCGAGGACGTGCGGCATGACCGCGTCCTTGTGGCCCGGATGGCCGACGCCGAGGCGGACGCGGCGATAGTCGGCGCCGATCTGCGGATCGATCGAGCGGATGCCGTTATGGCCGCCGGAGCCACCGCCGCGCTTCACACGCACCTTGCCCGGCACGAGGTCGATCTCGTCATAGAAGACGGTAATGTCAGGCAGGCCGAGCTTATAGAACTTCACCACCTTGCCGACGCTGTCGCCGGACGAGTTCATGAAGGTCTGCGGCTTGAGCAGCAGGACGCGCTCGCCCTCGATCTCGCCCTCCGAGATCAGCCCCGAAAACTTCTGCCGGAAGGCGGGGAAGTTGTGGCGGCGGGCGATGGCGTCGATCGCCATGAAGCCGATATTGTGGCGATTGCGGGCGTATTTCTCGCCCGGATTGCCGAGGCCGATAAAGAGCTGCATGGGGCCCCCGGAAGAACACGCGTTGGCGCCGAACGATTTCACGTCAGGCGACCCCACCACGGTGTCATTCCCGCGAACGCGGGAATCCATCTCCGTTCAACGAACTCAGCGCGCGGAAAAGATGGATCCCCGCTTTCGCGGGGATGACATCGAGCTTTATGCGCGGTTCGCGTGCGAGCCGCAACAATCGAACAGCCTTCCCGATTATTCCTTCTCGGCCGGGGCAGCCGCGGCTTCGGTGGCGGCCGGGGTCTCGGCCTCTTCCGAACGCAGGCCCGACGGGGCGACGATCGTCGCAATGGTGAAGTCGCGGTCGTGCACGGTCGGCGTCACGCCCTCGGGGAGGGCGACGTGCGAGATATGGATGGATTCGCCGATCTCGCGGCCCGTCAGGTCGACGACGAGCTCCTCGGGGATCGAATCGGGCGGGCAGGAGAGTTCCACCGTGTGACGGACGATGTTGAGCACGCCGCCGCGCTTGAGGCCCGGCGATGCCGGCTCGTTGATAAAGTGGACGCGCACCTCGACGTCGATCCTGTGGCCGGCGCCGATGCGCAGGAAGTCGACGTGGATCGGGAAGTCCTTCACCGGATCAAGCTGGTAGTCGCGCGGGATGACGCGGTGCCTGTCGCCGTCGACGTCGAGGGTGATGACGTGCGACAGGAAGCCGCCGGCATAGATGTGGCGGAGCGCCTCGTTATAGTTGATCGCGATCGGGAGGGGGGGCTGCTTTTCGCCGTAGATGACGGCGGGAACCAGACCTTGACGACGCAGCGCCCGAGCGGCCCCCTTGCCCACTCCGGACCGCGCCTGAGCCTTGAGCTCGTACGTGGTAGCCATGGAAATTTCCATCGGGTTGGTGTGAGCCGTTCGAGTGGGTGCGCGGCCGAACCGGGGTTCCGGCTTCCACTTTCCTGACCGCGCGTCAAAAGCTCACGCGCCCGTCCTCCAGGGGTGACGGGCGCTTCATGGCGCGGGCTATAGCGGAAAGGGGATTTCTCGGCAAGGGTAGCCTTTAGCCGGGCGTCGTCGCGCGCGGATCGTAGCCCTTCGGCGCTTCCATAATACCTGGGGGGCGTCCTTGTCTGAACATTCGTCCGGCGGCCAGTGTTCTGCCCATTGGTGAAGCAACTCTAATTCGCTAATTGATTACGCGCGCGGGCAAGATATTGCCGGACCGCGTCGTCCCTGGTCAGGCCGATGGCGCGGGTGAAGGCTTCGCGGGCCTCGGCGGGCTGGTCGGCGCGGGCGAGAAGGGCGGCGCGGGCGGCCCAATAGGGCTGGTAGTTCGCCAGGCGCTTGTCGGCGGCGAGCGGCGCGAGGGCGGCGAGGCCCGCGGCGGGGCCCGCGACTTCGGCTAGCGCGACGGCGCGATTGAGGGCGACGACGGGCGAGCCGGTCAGCGTCAGGAGGTGTTCGTAGAGCGCGACGATTGCCGGCCAGGTGTCGGCGCCGGTGCGGCGGCGGGCAATGTGGGCGGATTGGATGGCGGCCTCGAGCTGGTAGCGGCCGGAAGGACCGCCTTTGCTCGCGGCGCGAAGCAGCGCCTCCGCCTCGGCGATGAGGGAATCGTCCCAGCGGTTTATGGCCTGCGCCTCGAGCGGCACATAGGCGCCGTCGGGGCCGCGCCGCGCGGCCCGGCGGGCTTCGGTATAGAGCATCAGCGCCAGCATGCCGCGCGCTTCCGGGGCATCGGGCAGCAGCGCGAC
>DASSTK010000288.1:0-2071 GCA_035707945.1 Sphingomonas sp. | reverse complement strand
TTCCTAATCTCATCTCGCCCGTGGAGCCGACGGGATTTCCGCTCCTCCTCTTCTGGCCGCACGGCATGAGGCGGACCGAGATGGAGGTGATCTATATCGCGCCCGATTGGGGGGAAGGGCCGCGTCCGTCCTTCTGGGATCGCTTCCTGCCGATCTTCGACGGGGTTCTCCAGGAAGACATGATGAACCTCGCGCCGATTCAGACGTCGCTCGATTCCGGCGCGTTCACCGGCATGATGATCAATTACCAGGAGCGGCGCATCTACTGGCAGCACGAGGAGATCGATCGCCGGATCGGCGCCGCCGACATGCCGCCCGGCCTCGCCGTCCACCAGGTTCTCGAGCCCTTCGTCGAGCGGCAGCAGACCCGCGCCTGCGCATAGCCGAAATGGTGAAACCGCTTTCAGAAAGATCCGCCATGAAGCTGCTGGAGCCGATTTCGCTTGGGCCGGTGACGCTGAAGAACAGGGTGGTCTCCACGGCGCACGCGGCGTTCACCGATTTCTACCGGCCCGATTCCTCGGGCGAGCGCTACATGGCTTATCAGGAGCGGCGCGCGCGCGGCGGCACCGGCCTGATCATCACGACGGCGATGCACGTCCACCGCGCCAGCCAGATGATCAACCATTGGGTGTTCAGCGCAGAGCATATGGCGCCACGGTTCCGGCAGATCAGCGATCGCGTTCATCGCCACGGCGCGCGCATCTTCGCCCAGCTGTTCCATTTCGGCGTGCAGGGCAAATCGGACAGCCATGACGATCTGACCCCGCTTTGGGGCTTTTCCCAGATCGACAGCCTGGACGGCGAGGCGTGCCATGTCATGTCCGACGAGGAGATCGAGGAGGTCATCGCCGCCTTCGTGGACGCGGCGGTCTGCGCCGTCGGCAACGGCATGGACGGAATCGAGCTTCACACCACCCACGGCTATCTGATCCAGCAATCCTTCTCGCCCTTCGCAAACCGCCGCACCGATAAATGGGGCAAGCGCCTCTACTTTGCGGAAACCCTGGCGCGGCGCGTGCGCCATGCGATCGGGCCGGACAAGGCGATGGGCTTCCGCATCTCGCTGGACGATTTTCGCGGACGGACGAAGGGCGGCCTTTCTCCCGACGATCTGCTCGACATCGCCGCCGATCTCTGCGCCACCGGAATGTTCGATTATGTCAACACGTCCGAAGGCAGCGGCAATCTCGATTACGCCAGGGTGATCGGCTCCTACCGCCATCCTTTCGGCAAGACTCTGCCCCAGACGAAGAAGCTGCGGGATCGGATCAACGCCGCGATTCCCGTGATCGGCGTCAACAAGATCCCGACGGTCGATCTCGCCGAGCGCGCGCTGGAGGAGGGGGCGTGCGATCTCGTCGGCATGACGCGCGCGCAGATCGCCGATCCCGATCTGGTCTATAAGCTGGAGCACGGGCAAGCGCCGCGGATACGGACCTGCACGGGCGCCAACCAGGGGTGCATAGATCGCGTCGGCTTCTATCCGATCACCTGCATCCAGAATCCCGAGGTGGGCGAGGAGCAGCGGTTCGCCGAGTTGGGTGCCCGGCCGGCGGCATCGAAGCGGGTGCTCGTCATCGGCGGCGGCCCGGGCGGCATGAAGGCGGCGGAAGTCGCGGCGCGGCGGGGCCATGAGGTGCTGCTGGTGGAAGCAGGGCCGCGTCTCGGCGGCCGCCTCAATCTTGTCGAGAAGCTGGGGGCCGCCAGCAATCTGTTGTCGGCGACGGCGTGGCTCGAGCAGGAACTGGAACTGCTTCAGGTCAGGATTCTCAGGCAAACGGTGGCGGACCGCGCCCTCATCGCATCCTTCGGGGCCGACGCCATCGTGCTTGCGACGGGAGCGAAGCCGACCGAATCTCTCGACATTCCCAGCGACGGCAGCATTCCCGTGCTCACCACGGATGCGGCCGCGCTGGGGGAGTTCGACGGGCAGAGCTTCGAGATGCGCGGCGCCCGCGCGCTGCTGATCGATCGCAAGGCTAATTACGAGACCGCGCTTGTGGTGGAAGCGCTGGCGCGGCGCGGAGCGCAGGTGACGGTGGCGACACCTTATCTGCATTTCGGGGCC
>DASSTK010000287.1:0-4282 GCA_035707945.1 Sphingomonas sp. | reverse complement strand
GTCGCGCGCCTCCCAGGCGGCGTCGATGGTGGCGGCGAGGTCGGCGGTCATGCGGCATTCTCCAAAAGCGAATGGAGCCAGTCGGCGAGATCGGTGATGGTGTAGTCGATGAAGCCGCGATCGGCGTCGGGCGCCTGCTCGGAGCCGTTGTCGAGCCACACCGTGGTCATGCCCAATGCCTTGGCGGGCTTCAGGTTGCGCGCCATGTCCTCGACGAACAGCGCGGCGGCGGGATCGACGGCATGGCGCGCGCAGAAACCGGCATAGGCCGCCGGGTTGGGCTTGGGCGCATAGGCGCAGGCGTGGATGTCGTGGATCGCTTCGAACGTCCCGTCGAGCCCCAGCTTGCCGAGCACGCGCCGCGCATAAGGCTCGTCGCCGTTGGTGAAGACCAGCTTGCGGCCGGGCAGCTCGGCGATCAGCCGCGCCAGCCGCGCGTCCTCGGCCAGACCCTCCAACTCGATCGCGTGGACGTCGGCCAGAAAGTCGTGCGGATCGACTCCGTGGTGCGCCATCAGGCCGGAAAGGGTGGTCCCGTGCTCATGGAAATAGCGTTTCTGGACGGCGAGCGCCTCGCCCTCCTCCACCCCCAGCAGGCGGGCGACATAGGCCGTCATCCGCCTGTCGATCCGCCCGAACAGATCGGCGGACGCCGGGTAAAGGGTATTGTCGAGATCGAAGATCCAGGTGCGGATAGGGTCGAGCTCGGGCGGCATGATGAGCGGGCGTTAGCCCGTGCGGCGGAATGGGGCAATGCGCCTTCCCCCCACCCATCGTCACCCCAGCGAAAGCTGGGGTCTCATGAGGCGGGCCGTTCCCTCCGCCTCAAGAGGTGCCAGCCTGCGCTGGCATGACGGAGGGGGATTACACCATGAAGCTCTCGCCGCAGCCGCAGGTGCCCTTGGCGTTGGGGTTCTCGAACACGAAGCCGGCGGTGAAATCGTCCTCGCGCCAGTCCATGATCGATCCGATCAGGTAGAGCACCGATCCGGCGTCGACGAAGAAGGCGCCGGCGGGCGTGTCGATCCGCTCGTCCATCGGATCGGCCTCGGTCACATAATCGACCGAGTAGGCAAGGCCCGAGCAGCCCCGGCGCGGGGTCGAGAGCTTGACGCCGATCGCATCTTCCGGCGCGCGGCCCATCAGCTCGGCGATGCGCGCCTCGGCGGCCGGCGTCAGCGTCAGCGCGGCGGGGCGGGCGCGGGTTCTAGCGGTCGTCGCCATCTTCATCTCCTGAACCCCTCCCCTTCAGGGGAGGGGTTGGGGTGGGGGCTCAAAGCCGGGCTGTTCGCCTGTGGCAAGTTCTATCGCCAAGACACCGGCTTCTGTCACAGCATCCCCAGTTCCAGCTTCGCCTCGTCCGACATCTTCTGCGGGTCCCACGGCGGATCCCACACCAGATTGACCTCGGCCGATCCGATCCCCGGCACGCTCCCCACCCGCAGTTCCACCTCACCGGGCATGGATTCGGCGACGGGGCAGTGCGGAGTCGTCAGCGTCATCGTCACCACCGCATGACCGCCGGAAATCTCCAGGCCATAGATCAGGCCGAGATCGTAGATGTTCACCGGGATCTCGGGATCGTAAATCTCCTTCAAGGCGTCGATCACCGCCTCGTAGAGCGCGCCGCCCGGCTCCTCGCCGGAAAGCGGCTCCGGCTTCTGCGCCAGAAAGCCCTCCAGATAATCCTTCTTGCGCTCGAAATCTCCGCGCACGTCCGCGTCCGACAGGCGCGGGCGCTCCGGCTTGTCCGGCGCGCTGTCCGCTTCCTCGACGATGATGCCGTTGCCGCTCACCCGAATATCCTCGTCACTCGTTCGATGCCCTCGATCAGCGCCGCCACGTCCGCCGGCCCGTTATAGACGCCGAAGCTGGCCCTCGCCGTCGCCTCCACGCCCAGCGCCGCCATCAGCGGCTGCGCGCAATGGTGGCCGGCGCGGATCGCCACCCGGTTCTCATCCAATATGGTGCCGATGTCGTGGGGATGAACCCCTTCGATCGCGAAGCTGACGATGCCCGCCGACTCCTCCGGCCCGAACAGGCGGAGCGAGTTGATGGCGGAGAGCGCCGCGCGCGTCTCGGCGACCAGCGCCGCCTCATGCGCGTGGATCGCGGGAAGGCCGATCGCCTCCACATAGTCGATCGCGGCGTGAAGGCCGACGACGCCGACGATATGCGGCGTCCCCGCCTCGAAACGCGCGGGCGGCGGAAGATAGGTGGTGCGCTCGAAGCTCACCCGGTCGATCATGGCCCCGCCGCCCTGCCACGGCGGCATGGAATCGAGGATGTCGGCGCGCGCCCACAGCACCCCGATGCCGGTGGGGCCATAAAGCTTGTGGCCGGAGAAGGCGTAGAAATCGCAGCCGAGCGCGGACACGTCCACCGGCATCCGCGGCACCGCCTGGCAGCCGTCGATCAGCAGCTTCGCGCCCACCGCATGGGCGAGTTTCGCCGCGCGCTTCACGTCCAGCACAGAACCCAGCACGTTGGAGACATGCGCGAAGGCGACGAGTTTGTGCTCGCGCGTCAGCATGCGCTCGGCGGCGTCGAGATCGATGCGCCCGTCCGCCGTCAGCGGGCAGACGTCGATGATGAGGCCGGTGCGTTCGCGGATGAGCTGCCACGGCACGATGTTGCTGTGATGCTCCAGCGTGGAAAGCAGGATGCGGTCGCCGGGCTTGAGGTGCGTCGCGCCCCAGCTTTGCGCGACGAGGTTGATCGCCTCGCTCGCGCCGCGCACGAACACGATCTCGTTCTCGGACTGAGCCCCGATGAACCCCGCCACCCGCCGCCGCGCCGCCTCATAGGCCAGCGTCATGTCCGCCGAGCGCTGATAGACGCCGCGATGCACGGTGGCGTAGGTTTCGCGATAGGCGCGGTCGATCGCGTCGATCACCGGCTTCGGCTTCTGCGCGGTGGCGGCGGTGTCGAGATAGGCCCAGCCCGCCGGGATGGCGGGGAAATCGGAGACGAGATCGAGGGGCCTGTCTCCCCCCTCCCCTTCAGGGGAGGGGCCGGGGGTGGGGACGTTGATCCGGGCGATTGGCTCGCGTTGAGCTCCCATCCGGTCAAGCTCCTGCATCTCGCTCACGCCACATCTCCCAGCCACCGATCCGCCGTCGCGGCGAACGCCTCGCGCACCGCGTCATTCCCGATCCGCGCCAGCGCGTCCGCCACGAACGCCCGGGTCAGGATCGCCCGCGCCTCGGCTGGCGGCAGCCCGCGCGAGGCGAGATAGAACAGCGCGGCGCGATCGAGTTCGCCCACTGTCGCGCCGTGGCCGCACTTCACGTCGTCGGCGAAAATCTCCAGCTCGGGCTTCAGGTTCACCGTCGCGCCGCGCGTGATGAGCAGGCCGCGCAGCGATTGCTCGCCGTCGGTCTTCTGCGCGTCGCGCGCCACCTCGATGCGGGCGGCGATCGAGCACACCGCCCGATCCTCCGTCACCGCGCGCCAGAGCTGGCGGGATTGCCCGCACGCCGCCTCGTGCCGCACCAGGAACGCCGCATCGTGCCGCTGCCGCCCGCGCGCCAGCAGCGCCCCGCCCGCTTCCGCGAAAGCCTCGATGCCGGTGAGCATCAGATGCCCGTCCAGCCGCGTATCCGCCTCTCCGGCCGCGAGCGCGGTGGTGACAAGGCTCGCGCCCTGGCCGATTTCTGCCGTGTCGGCCTGCGACTGGAAGCCGCTCTCGTGCAGGAAGCGCCGCGCCATCATCAGCCGCGCCGATCGGGCGAGGCGGATCGAGGCGGCGCGGTTGGCCCAGCCCTCGCCCGCGAAGCTTTCGACCACGCAGGCGGCGGCGTCCTCGTCCAGTTCGATTGCGGCGGCGACATGGTTGGCGCCCCCGCTCGCGACATGGACGATCTGGATCGGATCACACGCCGCGTCGCGCCCCAGCGTCAGGCGCCAGCCCTTCGCCCCCGCCAGCCGCCCGAGCGCATGGCCGCCCGCCCGCGCGTCGGCCGGGCCGATCGCCACCGGGCCGGGGCTGGAGCGGCCCGCGTCGAACGCACCGTCGACGAACAGCAGTCGGGGGCCCGGCAGGTCGATCCACAATTCCTCGACCGAGCCCATCCGTCCGCTCGGCCGCGCCTCGGCCAGCGCCGGCAACTCGGACAAATCCGACCACCGCCACGCCTCGTCCCGCGTGGAAGGAAGGGGGAGGAGGGTCACGAAGCGCTGCCTTCCTCTTCGTCACCCTGAACTTGTTTCAGGGTCCACCGCGAAGCAGGCCGGCAGCTCAGACGGGTGAGCACCACGCCGGCCCACCTGCTCAATGCCG
>DASSTK010000286.1:0-3388 GCA_035707945.1 Sphingomonas sp. | reverse complement strand
CTCGGATCGCGCATTGGCGGCGGTGGAGGCGTGGCGCGCGTGTGTTCCCTCGGATCAGCCCTGGCTCTTTCCCTCCGGCAAATCCCACCTCTCGCGCGTGCGGCTCTATCAGATGATCCGCGCACTGGGGGCGGAGGCCGGCATCCCGCCCGAGCGGATCAGCCCTCATGTGCTCCGCCACGCCTTCGCCACCCATCTGCTCGAAGGCGGCGCGGACCTGCGCGCGCTCCAGACCATGCTCGGCCACGCCGACATCGCCACCACCCAGATCTACACCCATGTCGACAGCCGCAAGCTGATCGAGCTTGTGAACCAGCGTCATCCGCTGGCGGATAGAGAGACAAATATGTTCACGCGGAGACGCGGAGACGCGGAGAGATAGGGTTCACGCGAAGGCGCGAAGGCGCAAAGAGCGGTTCCACCGCACCAGCGGCCATCTCCCACCGGTTCAGATATGCCTCCTCATCTTAGCCGCTCCGCGGCGGGAATATGGCCCCTTCTCTGCGTCTCCGCGTCTCTGCGTGAACCCTCTTTTCTCCTTCGCGCCTTCGCGCCTTCGCGTGAACAAGTCGCAACCCCGCCTTGGATCGAGCGCGTTGACGCGGCCCGTCGCGCGCCGTAACCCGCTTGGCCCATGAACTTTCTCGATTTCGAAAAGCCCATCGCCGAACTGAACGCGCGCGTCGCGGAGTTGCGCGAGACGGCGGACGCCGGCGAGCTCGACATCGAGCAGGAGATTTCCAGGCTCGAGGCCAAGGCCGAGCGGATGCTGCGCGAGACATACGCGAAGCTCACGCCCTGGCAGAAGACGCAGGTGGCTCGCCATCCGCAGCGCCCGCACCTCAAGGATTATATCGCCGGCTTCGTCGAGGGCTTCATGCCCCTGGCGGGGGATCGCGCCTTCGCGGACGATCAGGCGATCATCGGCGGCCTGGGGAGGATCGGCGGCCGCAAGGTGGTGCTGATCGGGCATGAGAAGGGCGAGGACACCGCCAGCCGGCTGCGCCACAATTTCGGCATGGCCAAGCCCGAGGGCTATCGCAAGGCGATCCGGCTGATGGAGTTGGCCGATCGCTTCGGCCTGCCGGTGGTGACGCTGGTGGACACTTCCGGCGCCTTCCCCGGCGTGCAGGCCGAAGAGCGCGGCCAGGCCGAGGCGATCGCCCGCTCGACGGACGCCTGCCTCGCCCTCGGCGTGCCGCTGGTGGCGGCGGTGGTGGGCGAGGGCGGATCGGGCGGCGCGGTGGCGCTGGCCGCCGCCAACCGGGTGCTGATGTTCGAGCACGCCGTCTATTCGGTGATCTCGCCCGAAGGCTGCGCCTCGATCCTGTGGCGCACCGCCGAGAAGGCGCCCGACGCCGCCGAGGCGATGAAGATCACCGCGCAGGATCTGGAGCGGCTGGGCGTGGTCGACCGCATCATCCCCGAGCCGCTGGGCGGCGCGCATCGTGATCGCGCGGTCGCGGTGGCGGCGCTGGGCCAGACGCTGGGCGAGGAGCTGGACGCGCTCGCGCCGCTCGACCGCCAGAATCTCCGCCGCCAGCGCCGGGACAAGTTCCTGGCGATCGGCTGAGCGCATAAGAAAAGAGCCGGCGGACAATCTCCGCCGGCCCCTTCTTTAAGCTACGGATCGAACTTAGCTGTTCGACAGATGGCTCGACACGTTGTTGAACGTGGTGCTCAGCTTCGAGCCCAGCGTCGACATCGCGGTGATCGCGGCGACCGCGATTAGGGCGGCGATCAGGCCATATTCGATGGCGGTCGCGCCCTTGTTGTTCTTCAGGAACTTGCGCATGTGAGGTCTCCTACGTCCGTGCGAAACACTACCCGGCTTTGCCCCGACAAAATGGGGTTCGGCGTCACGAGGAGTAAGGCAAGGAAGTTGCCAAAACTTTAATTCGCCGGCGCGGCGTTGCTGACCGCGGTGGCGACATGATTGTACATGTTGATCGTCGAGCCGGCGAAGGTCTCCAGCGCGCCGATCATCGCGATGATGACGAGCGAGCAGATCAGCCCATATTCGATCGCGGTGCCGCCTCTTTCGGAGCGCAGCCATCTGCGGATAAGGTCCACCCCGTTTCCCCGTTCCACACTATCCCACGCGCCAGCTAACCCGTCGACCCTTAAGGAAGATTTACGATTGTGAATGAAATCGTCGATCCGTTGATCGTCGCCGCCGTCGCCCTTGTGGACGGGGACGGGCGCGTGCTGGTGCAGCGGCGCGCGCACGGCGCCCTGGCGGGACTGTGGGAGTTTCCGGGCGGAAAGCTGGAGCTGGGCGAGACGCCCGAGGCGGCGCTGGTGCGCGAGCTGGCCGAGGAACTGGGCATCGACGTGGAGGCCGCCTGCCTCGCTCCCGCCGCCTTCTCCAGCGAGCCGCTGGGCGAGCGGCATCTGCTGCTTCTGCTCTATGTCTGTCGTAAATGGCGCGGTCTGCCCCGATCCATCGAAGCCGCCGAGCTGCGCTGGTTGCGCCCCGTCGAGCTCCACGCCCTCCCCATGCCCGCGCCCGACAAGCCGCTGATCGGGCTGCTGGAAGCGCTGGTGTAAGAGGACCAAGGCCGGCGAGCTTGCCGGGCTCCCGTCGCGAGGATTTATTCCGCCCTGCCCAGCCGAGAGCGTGAACGGGCGCGGAGCGCGCTCGGCGCGGTCGAGCTCCACAGCAGCAGCGCGTTGGCGAACGCCTCGAGCGTCGCGATCGGGCCGGCGGGCAGGCCCGTCCATGCGATCGCCGCCGCCGCCAGCGCCGCCACGATGAGCATCATGGCCGCGAGCGGGAGATAGCGGCTTTGGCCGAAGATCGCCGTCATCGGCACGAAGTGGAGGCCGACCGCCGCCGAAATCGCAGGAATCATCAAGTCCGGTCGACCGGACCCGGTCGTCAGGAAATAGGCGATGTTGAGCAGAATGATTTCGCCGAGCAGATTGAGCAGAAACAGCCATCGCGCTGTGCTCGACAGCGGTTTCGCCAGCGCCGCGGCCGATCGCCTTGCGACGCCGATGATCGCAACGCTTACGGCGAGGGCGATCACGCCGATGATGATCGCGAGGATCGGCGGCAATCGGGATGCTCCGTAGAGCGCCCAGCCGCACGCGAACAGGGTTCCGACGATCAGTGGCCGCATTCTGCTCCCCCTCCGAAGATCGCCGCTATTTACCGTGCAGCCCGCCGATCGTGGCGCCCGCGCTGATCTGCTCGATATCGGTCTTGAGGTGGAGCATGGCGAGGCCCGGTTGCTCCAGAGCGCGGGCGAGGGCGGGAGCGAAATCCTCGGTGCGCTCCACCGTCTCGGCCCAGCCGCCATAGGCGCGGGCAAGGGCGGCGAAATCCGGATTGGCGAGGCGCGTGCCGGAGACGCGGCCGGGGAACTCGCGTTCCTGATGCATG
>DASSTK010000285.1:0-5875 GCA_035707945.1 Sphingomonas sp. | reverse complement strand
TGCCAGCCACCATGTTCAGCCAATCCGACCACCCGATCAAAAGCCCCGCGGTCTGCCCGAATGCGGCTCTTGCCGGAACGAAAAGTCCCCCGGAACGAGGCACGCTCGTCATCAACTCCGAAATGACATTTGCGCCTATGAGGGCATGGACGGCTCCAAAAACCCACAGCCCGATCGCGAGGGGAGCGGATGGAAGATGGTTGAGCACGCCGCCAGGCGTTCGCAGGATCCCTGCTCCAATCATCGCCCCGACCGCGACAGCTACGCCAAATGCAAGGCCCAGCACGCGCAGCAGCTGATTCTCGTTCGAAGAAGAACCCTGCATCCGGCACTCCCCCCAAGCCAGCATGCGCCTGTCTGCTCAGCTTAACAATAGTATCCGTGAAGCGCCGAGCATGTCTTGAAGCTGCCGGGAAGATAACCGCCACTCGCCGTCGCGCGGCAGTTCCCTTAAATATCCATCATGCATGTCTCCGCCGAAGGCATTATCTGCGCTGTTCGTCCGCACGGCGAGCATGGCGTGGTCGCGCGGTTGTTGACGGCGGGGGACGGTCTGCTCGCAGGCTATGTGCGGGGCGGGCGGTCGCGGAGGCTCAGGCCGGTGCTGATGCCGGGGAATGTCGTCGCGGCCGGGTTCCGGGCGCGGAGCGAGGAGCAACTCGCCTCGCTGACGGTCGAGCTGGCGCATAGTCGCGCGGCGCTTCACTCGGAGCCGCTGCCGGCCAGCGCGATCGAGTGGGCGACAGCGCTTGCCGCCGCAACCCTGCCCGAGGGGCACCCTTATCCGCGCATCCACGCCGCGCTCGCCGGGCTGCTGGACGCGATCGAGGCGGCGCCCGCGGCGCGCGGCTGGGCGGGGGCGCTCGCCCGCTATGAGTTGCTGCTGCTGGCCGAGCTGGGCTTCGGGCTCGATCTCTCCTCCTGCGCGGGCGGCGGCGGGGCGGACGATCTCGCCTTCGTCAGCCCCAAAAGCGGGCAGGCGGTCTCGCGCGCGGTGGGCGCGCCTTATGCCGATCGGCTGCTGCCGCTGCCGCGCTTCCTGATCGCGGGCGGCGAGGCGGATTGGGCGGCGATGCGCGATGCGCTGCGGCTGACCGGCTTCTTCCTCAAACGCGACCTGCTGACCGGCCGCGCCGCAGTCGCGCTCGCCGGGCGGGAGCGGCTGATGGACCGGATCGCGCGGCGTGCCGGGGCGTGACCCGGCTGGCATGGGCGGCCGCGCCACCAGGACAAAGGAAAAGGACCATGCTGATCGCGTTGCTGCCGGGGGACGGGATCGGGCCGGAGGTGATCGCCGAGGCGCGTCGCGTGCTCGATGCGGTGTGCGGCGATCGCCTCTCCTACGAGGAAGCGCCGGTGGGCGCGGCGGGTTATCGGGCGGAAGGGCATCCGCTGCCGCCCGCCACGCTCGGTCTGGCGAAGCGGGCGGACGCCATCCTGTTCGGCGCGGTCGGCGATCCTTCCTGCGACGGGCTGGAGCGGCATCTGCGCCCAGAGCAGGCGATATTGGGCCTGCGCAAGGAGCTCGGCCTGTTCGCCAATCTCCGCCCGGCGAAGCTGTTTCCCGAGCTCGCCGACGCCTCCGCGCTCCGGCCCGAGATCGCGCGCGACATCGATCTCGTCATCGTGCGTGAGACCAACGGAGACGTCTATTTCGGCGAGAAGGGGATGCGGACCACCCCCGCCGGCCGCCGCCAAGGCTATGACCTGATGAGCTATGACGAGGACGAGGTGGCGCGCATCGCCCGCCTCGGCTTCGAGACGGCGCGGGCGCGGAAAGGCAGGCTCTGCTCGGTCGACAAGGCCAATGTGCTGGAAACATCCCAGCTCTGGCGCGACGTGGTGATCGAGACGTCGCGCGATTATCCCGACGTCGGGCTGGAGCATATGTATGTCGACAACGCCGCGATGCAACTCGTCCGCGCGCCCGGCCGGTTCGACGTGATCGTCACCGGCAATCTGTTCGGCGACATCCTCTCCGATCAGGCGAGCATGTGCGCAGGCTCGATCGGGATGCTGCCCTCCGCCACGCTCGATGCGGCCGCCAAGGGGCTGTACGAGCCGATCCACGGCTCCGCGCCGGATATCGCGGGCCAGGGCAAGGCCAACCCGCTGGCGACGATCCTCTCCGCGGCGATGCTGCTGCGCCATTCGCTCGGGATGCCTGAGGAGGCGGACCGGATCGAGGCGGCGGTGGCGGCGGCGCTCAGAGCGGGCCACCGCACCGCCGATCTGGGAGGCGCGACCTCGACGAGCGCGATGGGGGATGCGGTGATCGCGGCTCTCTAAATCCCTCTCCTGCTTTTCGCAGGGGAGGGGACCGTCCAGGGGCGGTGGAGGGGCTTCTTGCGGCAGGGACCGGCCCCCCCACTCGCTTCGCGAGCGGTTCCCCTCCCCGAGCTGCTCGGGGAGGATCACTCGCTGGCGAACAGCTCTCTTTCGATCGCGGTGACGAGCGCGTCGTCATCCGGGGTCATATCGGGGGAGAAGCGGCCGACGACCTGGCCGTCGCGGCCGACGAGGAACTTCTCGAAGTTCCACAGGAGCTCCGGCGGCTCGTTCGGCGTCATGCCGTAGCCTTTGAGTCGTTCACGGAAAGCCTCGCTGCCCGCCGCCTCGGGCCGCGCCTCGACCAGTGCGGCGTAGAGCGGGTGCTTGTCCGCCCCCGTCACCGTCAGCTTGGCGAACAGCGGGAAGCGCACGGCGTATTGCGTCTCGCAGAACTGCGCGATCTCGTCGTCCGTGCCCGGCTCCTGCCCCGCGAAATCATTGGCGGGGAAGCCAAGCACCTCGAGCCCTTCGTCCTGATATTTCTCGTAGAGCGCCTCCAGCCCGGCATATTGCGGGGTCAGCCCGCATTGCGAGGCGGTGTTGACGATCAGCAGCACCTTGCCGGCGAAGTCGCCCAGGCGGGTTTCCGCTCCGTCGATTCGCCTGAGCGGAATATTCTGGATGGTCATCGACCGTCTCCTCTCGCGCCGAAGGATAGGCGCGCATCGCCGCACTGCAACCGTATCATTGACGGGAGGCGTCGCGACGCTGCAAAGCGGCGGGGACATGAAGAAACGCACAGGACAGGACCGCGGCGTCACCACCCGCTGGCGGCCGGCGACGCAGGGGGTGCGCGGCGGCGTCGCCCGTTCCGAATTCGGCGAAACATCGGAGGCGATCTTCCTCACCTCGGGCTACGCCTATGACAGCGCGGGGCAGGCCGCCGCGCGCTTCACCGGCGAAGAAGTGGGGATGACCTATTCGCGCCTCCAGAACCCCACCGTGCAGATGCTGGAGGAGCGGATTGCGCTCATCGAGGGCGCGGAAGCGGCGCGGACGATGGCGTCCGGCATGGCGGCGATGACGGCGGCCTTGCTGTGTCAGCTCTCGGCCGGAGACCATCTGGTCGGCGCGCGCGCGGCGTTCGGATCGTGCCGCTGGCTGACAGACCATCTGCTGCCGCGCTTCGGCATCGCCACCACCGTCGTCGACGGGCGCGACACGGCGGCGTGGGAGAAGGCGATCCGGCCGGAAACCAGGGTCTTCTTCTTCGAAACCCCGGCCAACCCGACGCTCGACATCGTGGATCTGGAGGCGGTGTGCGGCATCGCCCGCGCGCACGGGATCACCACCGTCGTCGACAACGCCTTCGCCACCGCCGCCATCCAGCGGCCGCTCGATTTCGGTGCGGACGTGGTCGCCTATTCGGCCACCAAGCTGATGGACGGGCAGGGCCGCGTGCTGGCCGGCGCCGTGGCGGGCAGCGAGGAGTTCATTACCAAGACGCTGCTTCCCTACCACCGCAATACCGGCGCGACGCTCTCCGCCTTCAACGCCTGGGTGGTGCTGAAGGGCATGGAGACGCTGGAATTGCGCGCGCGGCAGCAGAGCGAGAATGCGCTTGCTGTGGCGCGCTTCCTGGAAGACCGCGTGTCGAGGCTGCTCTATCCTGGCCTGCCGAGCCATCCCCAGCACGAACTGGCGATGAAGCAGATGCGCTCCGGCGGCACGATCATTTCGCTTCACGTCGCGGATCGCGCGCAGGCGCACGGCCTGCTCGACGCGCTGCAACTGGTCGATATCTCCAACAATATCGGCGACGCGCGCACGCTGATGACGCATCCCGCCTCCACCACCCATGCCGGCGTTTCCGAGGAGGTGCGCGCCGAGATGGGCATCGACGAAGGCATGTTGCGCCTGTCGGTGGGCCTGGAGGATGTGCGGGACGTGATCGAGGATTTCGATCAGGCGCTGAAGGCGGTGGGACTGTGATCGCTACGGATGCACCCTCCTCCGTTCATCCCGAGCGCAGTCGAGGGATGTGCTCCAGGCGAATCGCCCGAGCCATGTGCCTCGACTGCGCTCGGCACGAACGGGAGGGGGGGCGATGAAAGCCCTGTTCCCGCATGTCGCCGAAACCGCCGGGATCACCGTGCGCGTCTCGGTGAGCTTTCTGCCCGAGCAATCCGAGCCGGCGCGGGGACGCTGGTTCTGGGCTTATCATATCCGCATCGAGAACGGCTCGGAGCGCGCGGTGCAGCTTCTCACCCGCCACTGGATCATCACCGACGGGCGCGGCGTGCGCGAGGAGGTGGAGGGCGAGGGCGTGGTCGGCGATCAGCCGCTGCTCGCGCCGGGCGAGAGCTACGATTATGTCTCCGGCTGCCCGCTCGCCACGCCGACCGGCGCGATGGAGGGCAGCTACGGCATGGTGGACGAGGCGGGTGCGGCGTTCGACGTGACCATCCCGCGCTTCCCCCTGCTCGCCCCGGCGACGGCGCGATGAGGGGGGGCATCTTCTCCCCCTCCCGCTTGCGGGAGGGGAGCAGATGAAACGCACCCACCTTCCGCTGAACGGCCTGCGCGTGCTGGACGCCGCCGCGCGGCACCTCTCCTTCACCCGCGCCGCCGACGAGCTGGCCGTCACCCCGGCCGCGGTCGGCCAGCAGATCCGCGCGCTGGAGGATACGCTGGGCGTCGTGCTGTTCCGCCGCACCACGCGCGGGCTGGAGCTGACGCCGGAAGGCGAGGCGGGGCTCGAGGCTTTGCGCGCCGGCTTCCTCCAGTTCGAGGAGGCGGTGCGGGCGATGCAGGCGGGGCAATCCTCCAAGACGCTGACCATCGCCGCCCCGCGAGACATCACCGCCAAGTGGCTCGCTCCGCGCCTCGCCGATTTCGCTCGGAGCGATCCCGAGTTGCGCTTCGTGCTGCTTTCCTCGGACGAGGGGCTGGATTTCACCCAGGCCAATCTCGATCTCGCCGTCTGCCACGCCGCCGACAAGGGCGAGCATGAAGGCATCGCACTGGGCGAGGCGCGCTTCGTCAGGGTGGGCCGCGAAGGCGGGGCGGAGACCGCGATCGGCTGGCCCGGCTGCCCCGGCGCGGACGGAAAGGGCGCGGCGCTGACCGTTGCCGACGCCGGCCTCGCGCTCGACGCCGCCGCCGCCGGCCTCGGCCGCGCCACTGTGCCCGCGCTGCTCGCCGAAGCCGATCTCGCCGCCGGTCGGGTGAAAGCATTCGAGGACATGCCGAGCGGACAACGCTATTGGCTCATCGCTCCGATGCCCCAATGGCGGCAGAAGAAGGTCAAAGCGCTGGTCTCGGCTTTAGGCGGATAACCAATCTATGGCGCATTTTGCGCAAAATTGGCGTACTTAACATTCTCAATATGGATTAAAGTAATCCAAACGGCGGAAATCGGCCGTTCCATTCATTTGGCACAGGCCATGCAGTCTTCCTGGCGTCCCGCCGATGGCGGCGGGATCGAGCAAGTCAGGGAGAAGTTACCATGTTCGCCTTCGATTTTTCCTCCTTCCGTGAAGCGGTGGTTTCGGCGACCGGCGCCGTCGTCTTCGGCGCGATGTTCGTCGCCGCCGCGGTGCTG
>DASSTK010000284.1:0-8760 GCA_035707945.1 Sphingomonas sp. | reverse complement strand
CCGGCGCATGATCAACTATAGCGGGGATTTTGCCGTTGGGATTGATGGCGAGGAAGGCGGGGCCGAATTGCTCGCCTTTCATGATATCGAGCGGACGGCGAACATAAGCCAGCCCCAGTTCCTCCAGCGCGATCAACACCTTGATGACATTGGGCGAGTCGCCGCCATAGACATCGATCATGATAGTCGCTCCGCGAAATCACGGGGAAAGGGCGAAGACAGCCGCTCCGCCCCTACAATCATGCCGCCGGCTTCCAGGTTGTGGCGTGACCCGACTCCCGATCGGCGAGCGCCCCCGATCCTTCATAGCTGGAGCCGCCGCCAGGAAGCTCTTCCAGGAAAGGAAAGCGGTTGATCTGGTTTCCGCCGCTCACGTCCAGCATCGAGCCGCTGATGAAGGCGTCGTCGGAGAGCCAAAGCACCGCCTTCGCCATGTCGCTTGGCAAGCCCAGCCTGCCGAGCGGGATTTCGTGAATGAACCGTTCGGCGACGCCCGGCGATTCGAAATGATCGCGCGCCATTTCGGACAGCACGGTGCCGATGCGGATGCCGTTCACCCGGATACGGCGCGAGCCATATTCGATCGCGGCATATTTCACCATGCACTCCATCGCCGCCTTGGCTCCGGCATAAGCGAAATGCGGGAAGACGGGGTGCGTCACGCTCATCGAGGAAATGAGTATGATGGATCCGCCGTCCGTCATTGCGGCGGCCATGTCGCGCACGAAATAGGTCATGCCGAAATAATTGACCTGCACCGCCTGCTGCATGAGTTCCGGCGTGGCCTGCGCGATCAGGCCCAGCGTCGGCGTGGCGGCCGAGTTCACCGCGATGTCGATCTTGCCGTAGGCGTCCAGCGCACGGTCGCGCAGGGCCGAAATCTGATCGGCGTCGCCGGCGTTACAGGCGACCGCCGTGCCGCCGATCTTGTCGGCGAGCCGTTTTAGCGGCTCGAAGCTGCGCGCGCCGACCACCACCTTGGCGCCGGCGGCCGCGAGGCCTTCGGCAATGCCCCATCCGGTGCCGCCTTCCGCCGAAGCGCCCAGCACCACCGCTACCTTGCCGGTCAGGTCTGTCATTATCGTCTCCTTGTCAGGGCGTGGTTGCTCATCATTCTCCGAAAAAATTGAGTTCCAGGAGAATGCCGTTCGGTTCCTCCAGGAATAATTGGCGAAGCTCCGCCTGCGGCACTTCGTTGCTGCGGAAGGCCAGTCCTCTTTTTGTCAGACGCTCGGCTGTCGTCGCGAACCCCGTGCAGCGGAAGGCGACATGGTGCAGTCGCCCGCTGCCGCCTGGCGGCACCGAGGGGGCCGATTCCTCCCAAGGATAGAGAATCTCACACGCGGCCAGATGCACAACGGCGCGCCCATCCGCGTCGCAGACCCATGCGGCTTTCGCCGGATCGGGATCGCCGGGGCTGGGCGTCACCGTCATTGCCAGCGCATCTGCGAAAAAGCGGCCTGTGCCGATCACGTCCGGGGTCCGGATATTCACATGGTCGATCGCGTCCACCCGCGCCACTGAACCTCTCCCTTCACCCGCGCTCTTCGTATCTACACATATCATGCACCAACGTACCGTCGCGCGCCAGCCTCGTTGGGCTCTGATCCGCCAGGCGAAGCATCGCCGCTTGATGAGCCCACGTCATTCGTGCAATGGAGCGCGCCCGAAGGAGATAATATGCTAGGCTATCAATTTTTCGCCGCCGCCCTTCTGTTCGCGCCCGCCACGGCTCAGGCTCAGGATGTCCCCACCGCCGCGCCGACGGCGACAGCTACCGCCGAGATCACGCCCGGCGCCTTCCTGCGCACCGCCGACGGCAAGCGCGCCGGCCAGATTTTCTCGGTGGACAAGGCGGCGGACGGCTCGATCACGGGCGCGGCTCTGATCGGCCCGAACAGCGTCCTCGTCCATGTGCCCATTTCGACGATCACCACCGTGGACAAGTCGCACTTCAAGACCAGCATGACGTATCACGATATTTTCCGTTGATGAGCGAGGCCGCCGCTCCGTGAAACCGGGGCGGCGGCACGGAAGGGAGATGCCCGATGAAGAGCGAGCAGGAAGCCAACAAGCAGGTGGTCCGGGATTTCCTCACGGCGCTGGGCCGAGGCGATGCGGAGGCGATGGCCCCTATCCTGTCTCCGGATGTGCAGGCGATCGCGACCGGCACCAGCTTCATGTCCGGCACGCGCGATCGCAACACCATTCTCTCGACCCTGGGTACGCTTTCCTCCATCACGGAAGACGGAATAGACTTCGCCCTCCTGTCGATGACTGCGGAGCAGGATCGCGTCTCCGCCGAAGCGCAGGGCCGCTCCACCTTGGTCAACGGCACGCCCTACAATAACGAATACCACTTCCTCTTCACGCTGCGCGGCGGGAAGATCGTGCGGATCCGCGAATATTTCTGCACCAAGTTGACCGAGGATGCTTTCGGGCCGCTTCTGGCGGGGCAGCAGAGCTAAGGTTCGCGAGGCAGGAGGAAGCCGGCCGCGAGCGCCCGATCCAGATCGTCCGGCGTGTCACAATCGAGCGCGAGACCCTCTCGTTCAACCCTGGCCGCGTGGGGCGCCTGCGCATGGTGAAGTCCATAGCTGCCGGGGCCGAAAGCAAAACGGAAACCGCCGCCGGGCATCAACGCCACGGCATTGGTGCCTTCCCCATGCCGATCGGGTGCGAGCGCGCATCCCCGCTCCTCCGCCCGCTCCAGCAGCGCCTCGATATCGGCGCGAGCAACCAGCGGCAGGTCGGCATGGATCACCAGCAGCGGCACGGAGCCTAGCGCCGCGCGCGCCGCCTCCAGTTCCGCATTGAGGCCCCGCCCCTCATCACGATGCCAGGCCCCCGTCCACCCCTCTGGCCGATCGGCTGAAAGCAGATGTATGGCGCCGATCGCGGGCACGTCGCACAACGTCGCGATCGTCCGCTCGAACAGATATCGGCTGAGCCGCTCGCGCTCGGTGGGCGAAAGCCGGCTCGCCAGCCGCCCCTTGCGCGACGCCGGCGGCTTGAGCGGCACCAGGGCCGACCAGATCATCCGCGCAGGTGCTGCGCAAGCGCGAGGGCGGCGCAAGCGACCCGGATGCGATCGTCCAGGCTGCGCATCAGCGTATCGCAACGCGCCTCCGCAATCGGCAGATCGAATGGCGGATCGCGTTCGTCGATCAGCAGGCCGTCAATCAGCCCGTCATAGTGGCGGGCGATCGCCGCGGCGTTCGCCTCGATGCCGAGCTCCGCCATCAGCTTGGCGGTCGGTCCTTTCACCGCCTTGCCGCCGATGATGGGCGACACCGCGATGACCGGCGCCCGGCAGCCCGCCAGAGCGGCGCGAATGCCCGGCACGGCGAGCATGGGATCGACGCTGAGGAAGGGATTGGAGGGCGCGATCAGGATAGCATCGGCGTTCCCGATCGCTTCCAGAACGCCCGGACCCGGTCTCGCCGCATCGGCTCCTTCGAAACGGGTCGCGCGAACCGCGGGCTCGCAGCGGCGCGCCACGAAATAATGCTGGAAGGGCAGCACGCCCTCTTCCGTCTCGATCAGGGTGCGGACGGGATCATCGCTCATCGGCACGATCGTCGCGGCGATGCCCCAGGCGCGGGCGAACCGGGCGATAATGGCGGAAAGCGACTCGCCCTGGCGGAGCGCCATGCTGCGCAGCACATGCAGCGCGAGATCGCCGTCCCCGAGCTGGAACCAATCCTCGCCGCCCAGCTCGCGCAGCGCCGACATGAAGCCCCAGCTCTCCCCCGCGCGGCCCCAGCCCTGCTCGGGATTGGCCTTCCCGGCGAGCGTGTAGAGCAGGGTGTCTATATCGGGCGAGACGGCAAGGCCGAGATGCTCGAAATCGTCTCCGGTGTTGACGATCGCGGTTACGTCCTCGGCGGCCACGGCGCGGGTCAGCCCCAGCACGAGCTTGGCGCCGCCCACTCCACCGGTGAGGACAACGAACCGGCTCATTGGAACAGATCCTGCTCGATCGGCCGAACCAGCGCGGAAGCCGGCGCATCGGGCTCGCGCCACGACACGCCGCGCACCAGTACGGCGGGCACTCCCTCAGCCCCCTCCCCCATAGCGAGTCCCGCGGCGGAGGCCAGCATGTCGCCCAATGCGACTTGCGTAACTTCCAGAGAACGTCCGTCGCGATCAAGATCGCCGCGCCGGTCGACAAGCGACGGCAAGCCGCTCGCTCCGATCGCGACATTGGTGACACCCATTCGCCAAGGACGCCCGAAACTGTCCGAGATCAGCACGGCCGGCGCGGGATGCCACCGAGTGGCGAGGCCGGCCCGGATGGCTTGCGCGGAAGCATCGGAATCCAGAGGCAGCAAAAGGACGCTTTCCGATCGGCCATCGCCGATATTGGAATGATCGATCCCCGCGTTCGCCATGACATGCCCGGTCCGATGGCGGGCGATCAGCACATTGGGAACCGCACGCAAGACCGCACTGGATTCGCGCAGCACCAGCTCTACGAAGGTCGGCGGCTTGCCGGTTATGGCGGCCAGACGCTCGGCCTCCGCGCCTGGGATCACCTCGTCCACGCGCACGAAGCGATTTTCCGCTTTGGAGACGATCTTCTGCGTCACGACCAGAACATCGCCATCACCGGGCGCGAGCCCCGTTGCCGCGATGGCCTCGGCGAGCAGTTCGGCCAGGTCATCGCCAGGATGCACCTCGCCAATGCCTGTAAGGGGAATGATCTCGATCATGGAATGGATGCAGTATCTATGCTCAGCGCCTCCACCTAGGGAAATTCGGGATGACTCGATCTGCCCTGACTCGGTGGCCCGGCCCCTCGCCGAAGGGCTAAATCTCGCTGGGCACTCCGAAATAGCCCTGGTAGCGCTCATAGTAGCGGCGCTCGGCGGCGATACGCTCGGCCTCGCCCACGGAATAGCTATGTCGTGCCCGCCCGGTGCGGGGATGGGCGGCGAAATGCGCCTCGATTCGCGCCTGAAAGGCCGGCGTGAAATCCATGCCGATGTCGCGATAAAGAGCGCCGATCGCCTTGACCGGATCGGCCATGAGATCGTGATAATGGATGTTGTGGAGCTGCTCGCGTGGCAACGCACCCTCCTCGATCCAATCGATCGGCTGTGACAGGTTGGAGGCCGAGTTGGCGGGATCGGTGAGAAAATCGAAAATGCCGGCGGCCGGCTTCACATCGCTGCGAATCCAGATCAGCGTGCCGATCATGTTGACGGCCGAGGAGAGGGCGCGCACCGGATCGCGATGGGCCCAGACGAACTGGACGTCCGGAAACACCTGAAGAACCGTGGGAATATAGCTCAGCGCGTCGGGAGACTTGAGCACCCAGCGTCCGCCCGGCGTCTGCCACTGGATCGCCTTGAGCACGCGCAGCCCATATCGAAGCGAGGGGAGCTGGCCGTCCGGGTTGCCCGCGATCAATGCGTTGTAGCCGGGCGTAAGGCCGAGCAGATTGAGCCAGGCCGGCGTCTGGAAGCTCAGCGCTTCGGCCATGATCGTCTCGATCGGCTCCTCACCGCCGAAATCGTGGATGGTCGCGGTCTCGGGCGTCACCCTGTCCCACATCCGCATGCGATGCTCGGCCCGCATGATGCGCGGGTCCGGCCCGTTCTCGGGAACCGCGCCCTTCACCGGGAACAGCGCGTCATAGGTGTTGAGCGTGCGGCAATCGGGATCCATAGCCATCAGCTTCTGGAGGATCGACGTGCCGGAGCGGCCCTGCCCCAATATCCAGATAGGGGCTTCGATGCGCTGCTCCTCGATCTCGGGATGCCGCTTGTACAAATCCTCCAGCCGCAGCCTGCCTTCCAGGAACATCAGCAGATCCGAGCGGGTCATGATCCGCCCGATCAGCGTGAGGTTCGCCTCCTCGTTCAAGGACTGGAGCAGGCGTTCGAATGGTGCGCGCCAGTCATCCGCTCCAAAATCGTCCAGGCCGGTATTGGCGATCGCGGTGCGGATCAGCGAGGCGGCGTCGAGCGGCACGATGCCCGCGATATCGAGGTGGCGGCCTTCCTCATTGACTCTCGCCACCCAGTCGGGGCGAGACGGGGGCATCCATTCGTCGCGGCGGCTGGGAATGGCCTCGATCATCTCATTCTCCATGCAGCGCAAGGACACCGCGGTGGCGTTTCGCCAGCGCCGCCGCGCGCTCCTCCGGCGTGATCATGGTGGTGTCCGCGGGAAGATGATCGAGCACTTCGGAGAGCTTCACCTTGCGGCTCCGGGGCACCGGCTCTCGCGTCGCGCGGTAATTGCGGAACACGACCGTGCCTTGCACCCGCCCGGTCGTATCGAGCCAGTTCTTCACGCCCGGATCGCGGTGCGCGACCACTGCGCGGAAGCCTCCATCGGCATCGACAGCGGCGTGATGGCCGCTGATCGATGTCTGCCGATACATATAGTTCAGCGAGCGCGACCAGACGTCGCCGAGCTGGAATGACCAATAAACCCCGTCCGGCAACTGATCGAGCTCAAGGATCAGCGCCTCATCCTCCGCCAGATCGTAGATCGCCATCGCATAGTTGGAGGAAGGGCTGCCTACGGTGCTGGTGATCGTGCCCGGAAGGAAGGCCAGACGATTGAAGCCCGGCTCCGTCGCGCTCCGCTCCCCGGCCGTCTCGACAGGCTGGTCCGCGCCTCTTGAGGCGTTTCCCAGATACCATTCATAGAGGTTCATATTGAAGTCGCGGACAAGGTAGCGCATGAACTCTCGCGCCCTGTCGATGCGCGCGGCCATCGCCGCTTCGTCGAACTCGTCCGCATCGTAATGATCATCGGGCAACGGGCTGATCCGTTCCAGATGCATTTCCGGCTTCTTGTCGTTCCAGTCCCGCATGAAGCGGCGGAAAAGCAGGAAGTTGTAGCGGCTTTCGGGATCGAGCTTGATCCAGTTCCCCGGATGCTCCCGCGCGCTGAGGATGAACTCGAACGAACCGTCAGGCCCGATATCGAAGTCGGAAAAATCGAAGTTCCCGACCACTGTGGAGTCGGGATGCCCCGAAAGATGCTTGATCACCTGCCCCAGGATCAGCACGGAATCGTTGTAATTGCCGGTCAGTCGATATTCCTGCGTCCCGTCGAGGAAGCAGAGGGCATAATAGAGATCCGGCCCGTTCTGGCCGAGCGTGTACATGTCCGTCTGCCAGCCGGTGTTGACGAACAGGCGCGGGTGCAGCATCCGCGGCGCGACGGCGAAATTATAGGCCATCGCGATCGCCTCGATCGCCGTGTGATAGGCCTTCGCGCGATGCTGCGGCACATTTCTGAAGCGATCGCTGCTGGTCATCCAGCCCAGCACTTCATTCTGCGCCGCGTGGAATCTATCCCAGGCTTCGGCCAGAACAGGGCTCGTCGCTCCGTGAATGTCCATAGCGCTCCCGCCTCTCCCGAAAGGAAAAGGCCCGGCGGCCGTTCGCCGCCGGGCCTGGCTGATCAATGCCCGAACTTGACCGACAGCCGGAGCCAGATCTCGCGGCCCCGGCTCAGCGTCGCGAAGCGATCGAGCAAGCCGCCCGAAGGGTTAGCGGCGAACGGCACGAGGCTGGACGCGACATAATAATAGGTGTCGGTCAGATTGCGTCCGATCAGCGCCAGTTCGTAACGATCGTCGATCGTTGCAAGACGCGCGCTTGCGTCGATCAGCGTATAGGCGGGTTGCCGTCCGTTGGGAGCCGATGACGCGTCGGTCAGGTAACTGGTCGTGCGGGCTGCGTTGAACGACAGGCCGAACTTCATCGTCTCGGAGACCGGATGCTCGTAATCGAAGCCGCCCGACAGGTTCCATTTCGGCGCACGAATGAGCTCGGTGCCGCCGAGATCCTGTGAACCGTTGACGCAACCCAGCGCGACGGTCTGGCCGCCATAGCAGGGGGCGTTCGGATATTCGGTATATTTGCCGTGGTTATAGGCCGCCGCGGCGTGAATCGAGAAACCTTCAAGCGGAGTCCGCCACGTCGCATCCCATTCGATGCCCTTCACCTTCGCGCCACCCGCATTACTGATGGTGTTGGTGGTGTTGATGACGTTGCTCACCTGCTGATCGTTGATCTTGTAGCTGTAGAGAGAGAGATTGGTGCGCAAGCTGTTGCCGAACAGCTCAGCCTTCACGCCGCCTTCGAAGCCCTTGATGGTCTGCGGCTTATAGCTGAGGTTGAGGCAGTCCTGTGGCGTCGAAGCCGTACAACCTGCGGGCGTACCGAAGCTGACCGAACCGGAATTATAGCCGCCCGACAGGAAACCATGCTTGTAGGAGGCGAAGAAGGTGAGATGCTGAGTGGGGCGATAGCTAACGGTGACTTCCGGTGAGAAGTCCGTCCAATGGTCCTTGCGATTGGGCAGGATGGTGCTGCTCACCTCATCGGCGGGCGTCAGATAATAGTCGTCGAGCAGATAGCTTCCGGTGAACGCCCCATCGGCGAGACCCGGTGTGAAGCGGACCACCGGCAGGTGCTTCTTCTCATAGGAATAGCGCCCGCCCACATCGATCTCGATCTGCTCGATCGGCTTGTAGCTGACCTGCATATAGCCCGAATAGGCGGTGCCGATCTGGCGCAGGAAATAATCATTCACCATCGCCGGGTTGCGGGGACTGCCGTAGAAGGTCGGATCAGCCGGGTTCAGGGCTGAACCTGCGCCCCCGAACAGGAATGTGACCGACCCGGTTGAAGCACGCGTATGCCCGTAATAAAGGCCGCCGGTGAAGTTCACCGGACTGTCATAATTCGTGCTGAAGCGAAGTTCCTGCGAGAACTCCTGATCCTTATA
>DASSTK010000283.1:0-2065 GCA_035707945.1 Sphingomonas sp. | reverse complement strand
GTAATAGACCTTGAGAAGCTGCGCCTGCTCCGGCGTCAGGTTCAGGCTGGCCTGCTTGTCATGCAGCGTCTTCACCCGCTGGAATAGCCTGGAGTTCAGATAGATCGCGTCCTGATGCTGGGAGAGTTTCGGCGCGATCTCGGACTGCACCTTGTCCAGCCTGTCGTTGGTATTGGCCTGAACGACGCCGAAGAAGGCCTCGCTCACCCGATCGAGCATCCGCCCGGATTTCTCCATCGCCACGATCGTGTTGCCGAAGGTCGGCGCGGCGGGATTGTCGGCGATCTTCCGGATCTCGGCGAGGTGGCGGGCCATACCCTCCTCGAAGGCGGGCAGGTAATCGCTGTCCTTGATGAGATCGAAGCGCGGCGCATGGAAGGGCAGCGTACTCTCGGTCTCGAACGGATTGGCGCGCTTGGATGTAGGCGCGGAGGAGGGCGCGGCGGCCATCGCCGCCGTGGCGAGCGCGAGCGCGGCGACGGTTCCGAAGCAGGCGGTGCGGTTCATCGAAATCCCCTTGCAGGTGCGGCCGGCGCGCAACCGCGCATCCCGCCGCGAGATGCTGGAAGGGATGCGTCCCCCGGCGGCGAAGGGCAAGCCCCGGCAGGATTTTATCGGCCGGTGAGGACAGTGGGCGACACCTTGCTTGACGGCCTGTCATACGACGCATAGCCTTTCCCGTTCTGTGTATCAGCAGCGTTGATTTTCGCCGCCCAAGGGGAATGGGAGAGCGGAGATGACGGTTCGGGGACGCATGATTGTCGTCGGCGCGGCGGTGCTGACAGGCGCGGGGCTGATGGCGGGGGCGCTTCAGGCGCAGCGCTCCACTCCGCCCAAGGCGCGTTACGAGATGGATGTCGGCACCACCAGCGGTTTCGCGGGCATGGCGGCGATGCGCGCCAATCCGATGGCGATGATGTTCGGCGGCGGGCGCGGCGGATCGGCGCAGCACAGCCTCGACCTGCGGCTGGGGTCCAGCCTCGCGCCGGGCGGCGGCGCGCCGCACGCCGATCACTTCATGCCGGCTGGCGCGAACCTGGGCGATTCCGTGCCGCTGGTCACGCCGGTGAACGCTCCGGCCGGGCCTTCCGAACCCGGCATGCCGCTCGATTTCCGGCGACCTAAAGGGCGGATGCTGATCTTCTGGGGTTGCGGCGCGCATGCCGGGCCCGGTCAGCCGGTCGTCATCGATTTCTCGAAGCTCGCGGCCGGCCAGATGCCGCCGCACCTGTTCAGCGCCGACGTGCCGGTGGAAACCGGCCCGACCGCTTCCAACAGCCGCACCTTCGGCGAATGGCCCAACGATCGTTCGCACAAGGCGTTGCGACCCGACGCATCCCTGATCGGCGCGCACCGCATCGCGGGCAATTACAGCCCGGAGATCGATTTCACGCTGGATCAGGATTTCATGCCCGCGCTCGATGCGGCTTCCGAAGCCGCGCCGGACGGATCGACGCCGATCCGCTGGAACGCGGTGCAGGGCGCGACCGGCTATTACGCCTCGCTGGTCGGCGCACAGGGGCAGGGGGGCGAGGATGAGGACATGGTGATGTGGACGTCCGCCGGGCGGCAGGAGTTCGGCGGCGGCCTATCGGGCTATCTTTCGCCCGCGACCGTGCGCCGCCTGATCGCCGAGCATGTCGTCATGCCGCCCAGCCAGACGAGCTGCACCGTGCCCGCCGAAGTGAAGAAGGCGGCGGGCCAGTTCATGATGGCGACACTCACCGCCTTCGGCCCGGAGCGCGACTTCGCCCATCCGCCGCGCCCGGCCGATCCCAAGGCCGTCTGGCGCCCCGACTGGACGACCCGCGTGCGCTACCGCTCCGCCATCAGCCTCATGCTGGGCATGCCCGCGATGGAGGGCATGGGCATGGCAGGAATGTCCGGCGGGGATGACGAGGGCGCCCGCCGGCCGGAACAGCAGGAGCCGAAGCACAAATGCAAGGGTCTCGGCGGATTCCTCAAGAGCCGGATCGGCGGCTGTTGAGAACGCCCGGCCCGCCTCACTCCGCTCGGGAAGCGAGGAGGCTCAAGCCTCCTGATCCGCCAGCCACTTCTCCAGCCA
>DASSTK010000282.1:0-7699 GCA_035707945.1 Sphingomonas sp. | reverse complement strand
CGATCATCGGCCGCAAGAAGCTCTCCGACATCGAGCTGGAGGATTCGGTCAAGCAATCCTATGCGCACAACATGGCGACCTCGATCAGCGACGAGGACGGCAACGAGCTCAAGATCGTGCGCGACAACATGCCGTTCGGCTCGATCGGCAAAGGCGAGTTCGGCACTTACTTCATCGGCTATGCGCGTTCGCCGTCGCGGATCGAGCGGATGCTTCGGAACATGTTCGTCGGCGATCCGCCGGGCAATTACGACCGCCTGCTCGATTTCAGCCGTGCGACGACGGGCAGCCTGTTCTTCGTGCCCCCCGCGACCTTCCTCGGCGCCGCGGGCCCGGCGGCGCAGAGTTCCGCCACGGCGAAATCCGCGTAGCGGATCCATACTCAGGGTGAACCGTCCAATGCGCTGAGATGCCCTTATCATGAAAGCGATGGACGGCTCGGATCGGAGGGAGGCTTGAATATCGGCGAATCCCTCCGATTCATTGACAGAATCGGCCCGAACCGATAGCGGCGCGGGCTTATCCCCCGGACCTGACTGAATATGGGAGCCCCTCATGGCGCGCGTCACTGTCGAGGATTGCGTCGACAAAATCCCGAACCGTTTCGATCTCGTGCTGCTCGCGGCCCATCGCGCGCGGCAGATTTCCGGCGGCGCGGAGCTGACCGTCGAGAAGGATCGCGACAAGAATCCGGTGATTGCGCTGCGCGAGATCGCCGAGCAGACCATCACTCCCGCCACGCTTTCCGATTCGGCGGTATCCGGCCTCCAGCGCGTCCAGATCGATGATGACGATCAGGTCGACGAAATGGCTTCGCTCGCCCGCTCGGCCGAGGCGCTGCGCCTCACCGCGTCGGCCCCGGCGCGCAACCAGAATGTCGGGCCGGATTACGAATAAGCGGAAATGATCGGGCGGCGGCTCAGCCCGCCGCCGCCTGTCTTGGCGGGGGAGCGAAGTCGGCTTCCCCGGACATCCCGGTCGCCTCTTCGTCGGTCGCAAGCCAGCTCAATTCGGCGGCCTTGAGCGGGCGGCCGTCGGCGGCCAGCACGGCGATCTCACGCACCGGCAGGCCGTCCCGCGTATCGACCAGCTGCGTATTGCACGGGCCGCCGCCGCCCCAGTGCTTTCCCCATTGCCGGAGCGAGACCAGCGTGGGCAGCAGCGCCTCGCCCTTCTCCGTCAGCCTGTACTCCACCTTGCGGCGATCGTCCTGACAGGGGCAGCGCTCCAGGATGCCGTGCGCCACCAGCCGCGCCAGCCGGTTGGCGAGGATATTGCGCGCAATGCCGAGCGTGGACTGGAACTGCTCGAAATGGCTGAGGCCGTTGAACGCGCCGCGCAGGATCAGGAACGACCAGCGCTCGCCCACCGCCTCCAGGGCGGCGGAGATGCTGCATCCGGTGACGATCCGGCGTAGGGAATCAGCGTCCTGCACAAGCGTAACATAAGATATCCCGCGGATTTTCCAACGCCGTTTGATTTCACCTGTTGCGCACTGGGGCTTTCCCGCCACATCATAGGATGGTGATGAGGCAGTATGAGCTTGTCGAGCGGGTGCGCCGCTACGACCCGGAGGCCGACGAGGCCCTGCTCAACCGCGCCTATGTCTTCTCCATGCAGGCCCACGGCACCCAGAAACGGGCGAGCGGCGACCCCTATTTCAGCCATCCGATCGAGGTGGCGGGCATCCTGACCGATCTGCACCTCGACGACGAGACGATCGCCACCGCGATCCTGCACGACACGATCGAGGATACGGTGGCGACGCCGGAGGAGATCGAGCGGCTGTTCGGCCCCAATGTCGCGCGGCTGGTGGACGGCGTCACCAAGCTCTCCAAGATCGAGGCGCAATCGGAGAATGAGCGCGCGGCGGAGAATCTGCGCAAGTTCCTGCTCGCGATGTCGGACGACATCCGCGTGCTGCTCGTCAAGCTCGCCGATCGGCTGCACAACATGCGCACGCTCCACCATATCCCCAATCCGGAGAAGCGCCGCCGCATCGCCCGCGAGACGATGGACATCTACGCGCCGCTCGCCGAGCGGATCGGCATGTACGAGTTCATGAAGGAGATGCAGACGCTCGCCTTCCGTGAGCTCGAGCCCGAAGCGTATGAATCGATCACCCGGCGGCTGGAGCAGCTCAAGGAGGAGGGCGGCAAGGACCGCATCACCCGGATCGCCGCCGGCATCGCCAACCTGCTCGGCCGCCACGGCATCCAGGCGGAAGTCTCGGGCCGCGAGAAGCATCCCTATTCGATCTGGCGCAAGATGACCGAGCGCCACATCAGCTTCGAGCAGCTTTCGGACGTGATGGCCTTCCGTGCGATCGTCGCGGATACGGAGCAATGCTATCGCGCGCTCGGCATCATCCACGAACGCTGGCCGATGGTGCCGGGGCGCTTCAAGGATTATATCTCGACCCCCAAGCGCAACGGCTATCGCTCGCTTCATACCTCGGTGATCCACAACGAGAAGGCGCGGATCGAAATCCAGATCCGATCCGAGGCGATGCACGCCCAGGCCGAATACGGCTATGCCGCGCACTGGGCCTACAAGCAGGGCCAGGAGGTGGCGGACGTCGCCGGCGGCAAGGTGAGCTGGATCCGCGATCTCGTCGAAATCCTCGATCATGCCGAGAGCCCCGAGGAGCTGCTCGAGCATACCCGGATGGCGATGTACCAGGATCGCATCTTCGCCTTCACGCCGACCGGCGAGCTGATCCAGTTGCCCAAGGGGGCGACGCCGATCGACTTCGCCTATGCCCTCCACACCGATCTCGGCAACCAGGCGGTGGGCGCCAAGGTGAACGGCCGGCTGGTGCCGCTGAGGACGCCGATCCAGAACGGGGATCAGGTGCAGATCCTCAAATCCGCCGGCCAGCATCCACAGCCCGAATGGCTGAACTTCGTCGTCACCGGCAAGGCGCGCGCCGCGCTCCGCCGCTTCGTGCGCCACAAGGAACGCGAGGAGATGATCGCGCTCGGCCGGAAGTTCTACGACGAGATCCTCTCACGCCTGCCCGCCCAGCTCGCCCCCGATGCGCTTGGCCAGGCGCTCAAGCGGCTGCACATGGCGGACGAGGCGGCGCTGATGGAGGCGATCGCGCGCCGCACCATAGACGATGCGGCCGTGCTGGAGGCGTTGATGCCGGGGGCGGCGAGCGCGGGCGAAACGCATGCGATCCGTCCGCTGCCGCAACGCGACGCCGTTTCGATCAAGGGGCTGACGCCGGGCGTCGCCTTCCGCCTCGCCGATTGCTGCCATCCCGTGCCCGGAGACCGGATCGTCGGCCTGCGCCGACCCGATGCGCCGGTCGAGGTTCACGCGATCGATTGTCCGGCGCTGGCCCAGCAGAATGAGGACGCCGACTGGGTGGACCTTGCATGGGGCGACAAATCGGACGGCGGCACCGCGCGGCTTTCGGTGATCCTGCGCAACGAGCCCGGCGCTCTCGGCGTGATGGCCGGCATATTGGGCGCGCATGCCGCCAATATCCTGAACCTTTCGCTCGCGCACCGCGACGGCAGCTTCCATACTTTCCTGGTGGACCTGGAGGTGCATGACCTTGCACATCTGATGCGCATTCTCGCCGCGCTGCGCGCCGCCGATGTGGTTTCGTCCGCCGAGCGCGTCCGCCTCGCCGCCGAGGAACGCTGGGAAGCGGCCTGAACGGGAGGCATATCGCTCGCCACCTGTGCGGTCGGGTCGGTATTACCGAGACGCGCCCGCGCCCTTTTCGATCTCGCTGACCCGCGCTTCGGCCTCGGCTTTGATCGAGCGCAGTTCCTCCACCGTCAGTTCGATCGCACGCTTCTGCTGCTCGAGCGCGATCAGCCGCTCGCCCACTCGGGCGGCGAGGAGGCGCATCTGCTCGATATGCCGGGGATCGGCATCGTAAAGGTCGAGGAACTCCTTGATCTGGCGGAGCGAGAAGCCGAGCCGCTTGCCGCGCAGGATGAGCTGCATCCGGCCCACCTCGCGGCGGCTATAGACGCGCATCGTGCCGATCCGCTGCGGTTCGATCAGCCCCTTGTCCTCATAGAAGCGGAGCGCGCGCTGGGTGACGCCGAGCGTCCGGGCGACATCCTGGATGCCCCGCAACCCGCCGGTCGTCTCGTGCGTATCGGCGGGAAGCTCAGCTTCCGGCACGCGCCAGCTCCTCGGCGACCAGCTCCTTCTTGGAAAGCTTGCCGATCAGCGTCTTGGGCAGGTTTTCGCGGATCTCGATCTCGCGCGGCATCTCGATCTTGTTGATCCGCGTCGTGAGGAACGCGCATAATTCGTCGGGCGTGACGGTCTTGCCCTCGCGCAAGGTGACGAACGCCTTGGGCGATTGGCCGCGATATTTGTCGGGGACGCCGATCACCACCGCCTCGGCGATCGCCGGATGCTCGTAGAGCGCCTCCTCGATCACGCGCGGATAGACATTGTAGCCGCCGCACAGGATCACGTCCTTGATGCGATCGACCAGGAACAGATAGCCGTCCTCGTCGAGATAGCCGACATCGCCGGTGCGCAGTGCGCCGTCGACGAACACCGCCTCATTGTCCGCAGGCCGGTTCCAATAGCCCTTCATCACCTGCGGCCCGCGCGCACAGACCTCGCCCCGCTCGCCGGGGCCGAGGACGCGGTGCGGATCGTCGAGATCGCGGATTTCCAGCGTCGTGGCGGGGAAGGCGGGGCCGGCGCTGTTCGCCTTGATCGCACCGTCGAGCGGGTTGCAGGTGACGATCGGCGCGGCTTCGGTGAGGCCATAGCCTTCGACCACGGGACAGCCGGTCCGCCGCTCGAACTTGGCGCGCACGTCGAACGGCAGCGGCGCGCCGCCGGAAATCGAGAACTTCAGCGATTTGAGGGCGGCGAGCTTGCTTTCAGGGAGCCCGTTCAGCGCGGTGTAGATGGTCGGCACCGCGAAAAGCTGCGTGCAGCGCCTCCGCGCCATCGTGGCGAGGAACTGCTTCATGTCGAAGCGCGGCAGCAGCACCATCTCCGCCCCGGTATCCACCGAATAGTTGAGTACGGTGGTGAGCGCGAAGACGTGAAACAGCGGCAGAACGCCCATCGTGCGCTCGTGCGTCAGGCCGAGCCCGGCGACGTGAATGCGCATCTGCTCGCTGTTGGCGGTCAGATTGGCGTGGGTGAGCATCGCCGCCTTGGGCGTGCCGGTGGTGCCGCCGGTATATTGCAGCACCGCCACGTCGTCCGGCTCGATCGTCACCGGGGAGGCTGGCTCGTCGCGCTCGATCAGCGCGCGCAAGGCGATGTGGCGGCGGTCGCGCGGGATCGCGGCGATGTCCCGGCGCTTGAACAGGCGATAGGCCCATTTCTTGAGCGGCGGCAGAGCTTCGGCGATGGGGCAGACGATGATCCGTTCGAGCCCGGTGCTCTCGGCGACCGAGGCGACGCGCGCGTGGATGTCGGCCACGTCGGGCGCGGCGATGATCTTCGCGCCCGAATCGCGGATCAGATGTTCGAGTTCGCGCTCCACATAGAGCGGGTTCACGTTGACCACGATCCCGCCGATGCGAAGGATCGCGAAATAGAGGATCACATAATAGGGCGTGTTGGGCAGGCACAGCGCGACCCGCGTGCCGGGCGTCACCCCGATGTCCTGGAGCCCGCGCGCCGCCCGCGCCGCGAGGCGATCTATCTGGGCATAGCTCCAGGTGCGGCCGAGAAAGTCGATCGCATTGCGTTCGCCATAATCCGCCGCCGCCTTGTCGAGCAGCTCGGGCAGGCTGCGCGACAGGATGACGGGAGGGCGGCCGGCGGGGCCGCCCTCCGCGGCCGGCCGATCCCCCGGGAATGCGGCCGGCCTCGACATCAGAAGCTGACCCGCCCGCCGAGGCCGAACACGAAGGCCTTGGCGTTGTGCAGCTCGCCATTGGTCAGGATCACCGTCTGGAGCGGCGTGCCCACATAGGCGGCGTTGACACGATCGATCGGGTTGCTCGCGATCTTGTCGTAGCTCGCCGCCGCATCGATGGTGAAATGCGGGCTGAGGGCGTAGCTGGTGCCGAGCGCGAAGTTCCAGCGGTTGCCGTCCGGCACGCGCGGATCGCGATACCCGCTCCGGATCGGCGAAAGATCACGCTGCACGCCCGCGCGCATCGTCCAGCGCGGCGTCACCGCATAATCGAGGCCGAGCGCGTAGGACCAGGTGTTCTTGTAATTCTCCGGCAGCGCCGAACCGAGATCGGGAAGGCTGATCTGATCGAAACGCGACCAGCCGAAGCGGGTGATCTGCCCGTCGATGGTGAGCCGATCGCTGGCGTGCACCCGCGCGCCCACATTCACCTGCCAGGGCGTCCTGAACGAAGCGTGGATGCCGTCGATCGACTGGTTGATCTGGGAGGCGAGCACCGGGTTCTGGCTGCCGGCGATGACGAAGCTGCCCTTCAGCTTGTGCCTGATCGCGGACTTGTAGCTGACGCCGAGATCGACCACCGGGCCGCGATACTGGAAGCCGAAGGACCAGCCCACGTCCCAGCCGCTGCCGCGCAGCGTCTGCTCGGCGTCGGGAAGCTGCGCCGAAATCGGATCGGGCAGCTTGTTGGAAAGGGTGGCGGTGGTGCGCTCGATATTCACGCCCGCGCCGATGCTGAGGCCGGGAACGGGCATGATCGCGATGGTCGGCTGGATGTCGTAGGTGCGCAGCCTGGTCTTGTCCGCATCGTAGCGCGCCCAGCTGTTCGCGTCGTAATCGGTGGTGAAGCTGTAGGGGGAGGTCGCCACCACGCCCACCGCCAGCTTGCTGCCGATCGGGATGGCGAAGCCGCCCGAGGGCAGCACGCCGTTGTTGATCGGGTTATGCTGGTTGGGATCGCCGCCGACCGGGCTCACGATCGGGTGCGCGGGATCGGCCGGATTGGGGCGCACCACCACCGTGCCGCGATCGGAGGAATCGGCGCGTGGCAGGATCGCGGAGGCGCCGAGATAGCCGTCGATGCCGGTCACGCCGCCGATCGCGGCCGGGTTCCACCACATCGAGGCCGAGCCGGTGTCCGCCACCTCGCCCGAGAAGGCGCGGCCGATCGCGCGCACCGATTGCTCCTGCAGATAGAAAGCGGCGGCGTGCGCCTGACCCGCCATGGCCAGCGCCGAGAATCCGGCGGCGGCGAGCATCGCGCCCTTGCGGGCCATTGCCGTCTTGGTCGTCACGATAGGAAACTCCCCTTCACGTCGTTTGCTTTGGGTTGGTCGACGCGCCTGCTCAGTGCACGCGCGTCCATGTCTGGGTCTTGCACAGCGGCACGAAGACGCAGCCGCGCAGCTTCAGGTGATCGGCGTCGATGATCGTGATCTTGCCCGAATAGGTGCGGCCGTCGTCCGGATTATAGACCTGGCCATCCGTCCACACTCCGTCATCCCACTTGAAGCCGCTCAGCATCAGCACGCCCCTGAGCGGCCGGCCGCGCAGCTTCTCGTCCTTGTTCTTCGAATCGGTGAGGCCCGGATCGGCGCGAAGCCCGTCCGAGCTCATCAACCGCCCGCAGAGCGAAGCGCCGCAGCGTTCGATCCGGACGACGCCGTGCTTCGTCTCGGTTCGCCACTGGCCGATCACGGTATCGGCCGGAGCGGGCGCCGCGGCGAGCAGGCCCGCGAAAAGCATCGGTATCACAAGTGCGAACCTCCCTCATCCTCATGCCTGTCGCTCGGCCCTCTCGCGGGGCTTGAACGATGTCGATCGGCGTGTGAC
>DASSTK010000281.1:0-8026 GCA_035707945.1 Sphingomonas sp. | reverse complement strand
CCAGCGCTATGCGGCGGGGTTGGAGATGATTTCATAATCCACCGTTCGTCCCGAGCGAAGTCGAGGGACATGCCGCAAGCTATGTCGCCCGGATCATGTGCCTCGACTTCGCTCGGCACGAACGAGGCCCTCGGCCCGCCTTCAATGCACGAAGCGGGCGACCACGTCCTTGTAGCTGCGGCTCACCTTCACCTGCGCGCCGGATTCCAGCACCAGGAAGCATTCGCCGTTGGTGTGCGGCTTCACCTGGCGGACCAGATCGAGATTGACGATGGTGGAGCGGTGGACGCGCTGGAAACGGCGCGGATCGAGCCGCTTTTCCAGGAACTTCATCGTCTCGCGCAGGATCAGCGTGTTGTCGCCGGTGTAGATGCACATATAGTCGCCGGCCGCGTCGATACGCTCGATCGTGTCCACGTCGACGCGGAAGATCTGGCCGCGATCCTTGATGTTGATGAGCTTCTCGTAGCGGCTGGCGGCGGGGCCTTCGCCGTCGGCGTCGGCGATCGCCTCGGCCGCCTCGGGCGCATGTTCGGCGAGCGCCTCCTTGAGCCGCCCGGCCTCCTCCGAGCTCTTGCGCTCGGCGAGGCGCTGGCGGACGCGCGCCAGCGTATCGGCGAGGCGATCCTCCTCCACCGGCTTCATCAGATAGTCGGTCGCCTCCGCCTCGAAGGCGCGGATCGCGTGATCCGAATAGGCGGTGACGAAGACGAACAGCGGCGGCTCGACCTCCATCAGCCCCTGCACCACCGAGAATCCGTCGAAGCCCGGCATCTGGATGTCGAGGAAGACGAGATCGGGCTTGTGCGTCTTGATCGAGCGGATCGCCTCGCGGCCGTTCAGGCAGGTATCGATGATCTCGACATCCTCGTGGCGCTGAAGGCGGAGCTGGAGCCCCTGGATCGCCAGCGGCTCGTCGTCCACCAGGATCGTCCTGATCGTCATGCAATCTCCTTGGGTTCTGTCTCGTAAGGCAGCTCGATCGATACGGCGAAGCCGCCCCCCGGGCCGGGATGCGCCTCGAAACGATGGCGCGGCCCGAAAGCCTGGGTCAAACGCTCGCGGATGTTGGCGAGGCCCACACCCGTAGAAAAGGTGGTCCGCGGCTGGGTTTCGTTCAAGCCCGGGCCGGTATCCGTCACGCTGATATGGACGCGATCCCCGATCAGCCGAGCCGTCACCGCGATCTCGGCCCCTTCCTCCTGCGGCGTCACCGCATATTTGATCGCATTTTCGACCAGCGGCTGGAGCAGCAGCGAGGGCAGCCGCGCGCGCGCGGCTTCGGCATCGATGTCGAACACCGGCCGCAGCCGATCCTCGAAGCGCATCTTCTCGATCTCGAGATAGAGCTTCAGCGTCTCGACCTCCTGCGCGAGCGTCACCTGCGCGGTGGGCTCGTTGACGAGGGTGTAGCGCAGGAAGGCTGACAGCCGGCTTAACATCATGTTGGCGCGATCGGTCTGCTTGAGCAGCACCAGGGTGGAGATCGAGTTCAGCGTGTTGAACAGGAAATGGGGGTTGAGCTGGTAGCGCAGCATGGCGAGCTGCGCGGCGGACGCCTGCCCCTCCAGCCGCTCCAGCAGGCCGGTCTGCTGCTCCAGCTTCAGATAGAAGTTGATCGCGTAGTAAAGCGCGCTCCACGCCGCCAGCACCGCGAAATCGAGCAGGATCGCGCCGAGGAACTGCACGCCCTCGATCCGCGATCCCGGCCGGTAGAAGGTGGCGTTGGCCCACACCTCGATCGTCGAGAAAACCGCGGCCGCGACCAGCAGCAGCGCGATCGAGAGGCTCCACGTCCAGAACGGCTTGACCGTCATCAGCCGGCGATAGGCCGCGCCCATCAGCAGGGTGAGCGAATAGCCGGTCGCGGTGGCGAGCGCGGTGGGCACGATGAACAGCAGGCCCATGTCGTTGGCGACGCCGCTCAGCGCGCGCAGCAGGAAATAGCCCGCCCATCCGGCCGACTGGAGCAGCCAGAACGCCCGGTTCTTGTCATCGAAGAAAGGCCGCGGCGGGCCGCTCGAACGCGCCATTCGGCCAGTGGTAGCGGGAAAAACGCGGCGAATGAAGGGCCCGCGCGAGCCGCCCGCGCGACGAACCGCATGGCGCGGGCATTTGCGAGGCGGGCCGTCAATGGTAAATAAATGGTTAACGCAGGCGTTAATAAACAGGGATTTACGTGGAACAATTCGCGGGGCGTGACTATATAGTCGGACCCTTCGCCTTGTGAGCAATATGGTTTTGGCGCAGTCTATTTCGCCATCCTTGCCGATCATATTGGCGTGCCTGCTCGGCGCCGCGGCTATCCTGTTGCTTTGGTGGAATTATCGCCTTGTGAACGGGCTGAGGCAGTCCACCCGCGCGGCGCTCAACGCCCTGACCGATGGGGTGGTGGTGGTGAGCGACGAGCCCGATCGCGTCTATTGCAACGACGCCGCCGCCCAGATGCTGGCGCTCGCCCCCGATTTCGATCTGCCGCATCGGCATTATCGCATCTCGCGCAGCCATCTGCTCGGCGAGATCGTCCGCGACGCGCTCGCCACGCCGGAGGCGCGGCTGCCGACGCTGGAGATGGTGGACATCGACGGGCGCTTCCGCAGCTTCCAGCGCACCACCATCCGCATCCGCCTGGGCCGCGCCACCAAGACGGGCGTGATCCTGCAGGATCGCACCGAGCTCAAGACGCTGAGCCATCTGCTGGAGGAGTCCCGCCGTCGCGATCCCCTGACCGGGCTCGCCACGCCGGAGGCGCTGCACGATCGCACCGGGCAGGCGATCGAACAGGCGGCGCGCGCCCACGGATCGGTGGCGCTGCTGGTGATCGAGATCGATCAGTTCAGCGAGTTGTTCGATGCGCAGGGCTGGGCGAGCGCCAGCGCGCTGCTGATCCAGGCCTCCGTCGCCATTTCGGGCGTGGTCCGCGCGATGGATCTCATGGCGCGCGTCGGCCAGAACCGCTTCGCCGTGCTGCTCACCGGCATCGGCGATCCGGCGGCGCTGCCGCTGATCGCGGAGCGCTTCCTCGCCGCCGCGCGCTTCCGCTTCGGCGAGGAGGGGACGCCGATCACCGGCAGCATCGGCATCGCCCGCGCCGGGATCGACGGCGCGACCTCGCTCCGCCTGCTGGAGAAGGCGAGCCACGCCTGCCGCCAGGCGCGCGCCGAGGGCGGGGACCGCGCCCGCTTCTTCGATGCGCAGGCGGACGAGCTGCCGCCGCTCGATTCCGGGCTGGTCCACGAGCTCAGGCGCGGGATCGAGCAGGGCGAGTTCTTCATGCGCTACCAGCCGATCGTGGCGCTGCGCGGCCGGCGCACCTGCGGTTACGAGGCGTTGCTGCGCTGGAATCATCCCGAGCATGGCGAGATCCTGCCCGGCGAGTTCATCGCCACCGCCGAGCGATCCGGCCTTATCCATGCGCTCGGGGATTTCGCGCTGCGCCGCGCCTGCATCGATGCCGCCGGATGGCCGGAAACCTGCCAGATCTCGATCAACCTCTCCGTGGTGGAGCTGATGCGCGGCGATGTTCCCCGCCGCATCCTCGCCGCGCTCGCCGATGCCGAGCTGCCGCCCGACCGGCTGCGCGTCGAGATCACCGAATCGGCGCGCATCCCCGATCTCGGCCGCCTGCGCACAGCGATCGACGAGATTCGCACCCTGGGCGTCACCGTGGCGCTCGACGATTTCGGCACCGGCCATTCCAGCCTCACCCACCTGCAATCGCTCACCTTCGACGCCCTCAAGATCGACGGGCGCTTCATCGGCGATCTCGATAATCCGCGCAGCGCCGGCATGATCCGGATGCTGATCGCCTATTGCCGCCAGATCGGCGTCTCGGTCGTCGCCGAAGGGGTGGAGACGGAAGCGCAGGCGGCCATGCTCACCGGCATGGGCTGCAGCCACGCCCAGGGCTTCCTGTTCGGCCGCCCTGTTCCCAGCGAGGCCCTGATCGGCTGGGTGCTGCCCGACGGCCGCCTGGGCAGCCTGCCCGATCCGGCTCTGTGAGATTGGTTCACGCGAAGGCGCGAAGAGGAAAGGGTGATTTCACGCAGAGGCGCGGAGACGCAGAGAGGGTGCGCCTTTGCCGCGCCAGCGGCCCTCATTTCAAATGCGATTGGATGAAGACTGCGCTGACGCGCGACAGCAAGTGCAACACCTCTGCGTCTCCGCGCCTCTGCGTGAGATTTTTAAAACTTCGCGCCTTCGCGTGAATCTGGCGATCCGAAGCCGTCGATCCTATAGCCGCCCCTGATGAACGCCGCCGATCTCACCGCCCGCATCAAGGCCGAGGCCGAAGCCCTCGGCTTCGTCGCGTGCGGGATCACCGATCGGGTGGACGATCCCCTGCCCGGCGAGCGCCTCGCCGAATGGCTGGCGGAAGGCGCGCATGGCAGCATGGAGTGGATGGAGGCGCGCGCCGATCAGCGCCGATCGCCCCGCGCGCTCTGGCCAGAGGTGCGCTCGGTGATCGCGCTCGGCATGAGCTACGCGCCCGCCGAGGATCCGCTGCGGCTGGCGGGGGAGCGCAGCGTCGGCCGCATCTCCGTCTATGCGCAGGGGCAGGATTATCACGATATCGTCAAGAAGGCGCTGAAGGCGCTCGGCCGCCGGCTGGGCGAGGAGACGGGCCTGCCGCTCAAGGTGTTCGTCGATACCGCGCCGGTGATGGAGAAGCCGCTTAGCGAGGCCGCCGGGCTCGGCTGGCAGGGCAAGCACAGCAACGTCGTCAGCCGCGATCATGGGGGTTGGCTGCTGCTCGGCTTCGTCTTCACCGCCGCCGAGCTTGCGCCCGACGCCCCCGCGCGCGATCGCTGCGGATCGTGCCGCGCCTGTCAGGACGCTTGCCCGACGCAGGCCTTCCCCGCCCCCTATCGCGTCGATGCGCGGCGCTGCATCTCCTATCTCACCATCGAGCATAAGGGGCCGATCCCGGAGGAGTTCCGCGAGGCGATCGGCAACCGCGTCTATGGCTGCGACGATTGCCTCGCCGTCTGCCCGTGGAACAAGTTCGCGCAGGCCGCCGCCGCCAACCGCGCCTTCGCGCCGCGCGCCGAGCTCGCCGCGCCCGAGTTGGCCGATCTCCTCGCGCTCGACGACGCGGGTTTCCGCCAGGTCTTTTCCGGCTCGCCGATCAAGCGCATCGGGCGCAACCGCATGGTCCGCAACGCCGCCGTCGCCGCCGGCAACAGCGGCGAGCCCGCGCTCATCCCGGTGCTGGAGAGGCTGCGCGCCGATCCCGATCCGGTGGTGGCCGAAGCGGCGGAGTGGGCGCTGGCGCGGCTTGACCACTCCCCCCTGACCTAAGATGCCGCCGCGCGCCGGCTGAGCGCGGCGACGCAGGAGGCGCGGTCCATGTCCGCGCCGTCGGGCAGGCGCGCGTCGACATAGGCGACGACCGGCTCGCCCCCTTCCCGGCGGGGGTAGAGATAGGCGTCGAGCACGCAGGCGGGGCCGACGAACTGGAGCCGCTCGGCCCGGCCCTCGCGCGTGTCGAGATCGGCCGCGCCGAACAGGCGGGCGAGCTCGCGCGCCGTCTTGCCCATCACGCGCTCCAGCCCCGCCTCGTGCATATTGGCGGGCTGCTCGGCGGAAGGCGCGGTGGGGCGTCCGGCGGGAAGGGTGCAGCCGGCGAGCAGCAAGGCCGGCGCGGAGGCGAGCAGAAGGCGGCGAATCATGGCGTCCGCCTTGCCACGAGCCGCCGCGCCCGCGCAAACCCGCGCGTATCGTTGCGCGGCCGCCCGCCGCCCGCTAACCCGCGCTCCATTCCATCAGGAGAGCTTCGTGACCGAACCCACGCTCGACATTCTCGCCATCGGCAACGCGCTGGTGGACGTGCTCGCGCCCGCGAGCGACTCGTTCCTGGCCGCCGAGGGCCTTTCCAAAGGCCATATGCAGTTGATCGACGCCGCCCGCGCCACCGAGCTTTACGGCCGCATGGGGCCGGGGCGCGAGATTTCCGGCGGCTCGGCGGGCAACACGCTCGCCGGGGCGGCGATGATGGGCGCGCGCTGCGCCTTCATCGGCCAGGTCGCCGCCGATCAGCTCGGCGAAGTCTATGTCCACGATCTCAAGTCGCAGGGCATCGAGTTCACCGTAGCCCCGCGCGCGGCGGACATTCCCACCGGCCGCTGCCTCGTGCTGGTGAGCGAGTGCGGGCAGCGCACCATGAACACCTATCTGGGCGCGGCCCAGTATCTGCCGTCATCGGCGGTGGAGGAAGCGCAGGTCGCCTCCGCGAAGGTGCTGCTGCTCGAAGGCTATCTCTGGGATCCGGCCGAGCCGCGCGCGGCGATGAAGGCGGCGATCCGCATGGCGAAGCAGGCGGGCCGCGAGGTGGCGCTCGGCGTCTCGGCGGTGTTCTGCATCATGAACCACCTCGCCGATTTCCGCGCGATGGTGGACGAGGGCGATATCGACATCCTGTTCGCCAACGAGGAGGAACTGCTGGCGCTGACCGGCGAGGCCGATTTCGAGGCGGCGGTCGCCGCGATCGCACCCAAGCTGCCGCTGCTGGTGGCGACCAGGGGGCCGGAAGGCGCCATCGCGGTCAAGGGCGGCGAGCGTTTCGAGGTTACGGCCGAGCCGGTCGATCGCGTGGTCGACACCACCGGCGCGGGCGATCTCTTCTCGGCCGGCTATCTGGTCGGCCATGTCCGCGGCCGCCCGGTCGCCGAATGCCTCCGCATGGGGGCGATCGCCGCCGCCGAGATCATCTCCCACTATGGCGCGCGGCCCGAAGCCGATCTCAAGGCGCTGATCGCCAGGAAGCTGGGCTGAAACAAAAGCCCCTCCCCTTCAGGGGAGGGGTTGGGGTGGGGCCTGTCAAGAGAGCATTGGCCTCAATAGACAGGCCCACCCCCGGCCCCTCCCGCAAGCGGGAGGGGGGAGAGAGCCCTCACGCCTCCACGCCGTAGATCGGCGGCTCATCATCCTCGACATCGATGATGCCGCGCCCGACATAGCTGCGCCGCCGGCTGTAGCCGAAATAGATCAGCAGCCCGATCGCGCCCCACACCGGCAGCACCAGGATCGCGATCAGCGGCAGCTTGGCGTAGAGGATCACGCAGCCGATGATCGCCAGCGGCGCGACCAGCCAGATCGCCGGCGTGCGGAACGGGCGCTTGCGCTCCGGATCCTTCCTGCGCAGCACCAGCACGGACACCGCCACCATGAAGAAGGCGAACAGGGTGCCCGAGTTGGAATAGTCGGCCAGCGTGCCGACCGGCAGGAACGCCGCCATCAGCACCACGACGACGCCGGTGAAGGCGGTGACGATATGCGGCGTGCGCCAGCGCGGGTGCACCGAGGCGAGCTTGCCCGGCAGCAGGCCGTCGCGCGCCATCGTGAAGAAGATGCGGGTCTGGCCGTACATCATCATCAGCACCACCGAGGGCAGCGCGATGAAGGCGGCGATGCCGATCAGATCGCCGATCCGCTGATAGCCCACGGTGCGCAGCACATAGGCCAGCGCCTCGTGGCTGCACGCCAGCGGCTGGGTCGCCCCCGCCGCGGCGATCGCGGCGCAGCGCTGGGCGAGCTCGGGCGTGCCGGGCGCCAGGATCGCGCCGGTGAAGCCGCGCACCGGCTGGGCGAAAGCCGGATCGCTGACTGCGCCGATCGCGCCCGCCGAGACGAGCAGGTAGAAGATGGTGCAGATCAGCAGGCTGCCGATCAGGCCGATCGGCACGTTCCTCTGCGGGTTGCGCGTCTCCTCCGCCGCGGTCGACACCGCATCGAAGCCGACATAGGCGAAGAAGATCGAGGAGGCCGCGCCCACCACGCCGATCGTGCCCCAGCCGTTGGGGATGAAGGGGTGGAACTCCGCCCCCTTCACCACCGGCAGGGTCAGCACGCAGAACAGGGTCAGCGCCGCGATCTTGATCGCCACCAGGATGGCGTTGACCCGCGCGCTTTCGGTCGTGCCGATCATCAGCAGCCAGGTCATCAACAGCGCGATGAGACCGGCCGGCAGGTTGATGAATCCGCCCGGATGGCCGCCGAGAATCAGCGGGCCGGCGGTTAGCCATGG
>DASSTK010000280.1:0-7828 GCA_035707945.1 Sphingomonas sp. | reverse complement strand
GTCTCCAACTTCACGACCGCGCAAACGCGCGCGCTGGCTTCTTTCCTGAACGCGCCGATCGTCAGTCACCAGCCCGAATGGTCCCCGCTCCACCTCGCCCCGATTTTCGACGGAGTTGCCGATCAGGCGCTGGAGCAGCGCATGGCCGTGCTCGCCTGGAGTCCACTCGGCGGCGGCCGCGTGGCCGAGCCGACCACGGATCGCGAACGCGAGGTCGCGCGCCTTCTCGACAGCAAGGCCGATGAGGCCGGCGTCGATCGCGCGGCGGCGACCTATAGCTGGATCATGGCGCATCCGGCGCGTCCGATCCCGATCATAGGCACCCAAAATCCGGCACGGATCGCCAAGGCGGCCGACGCTTACCGGCCGCGCTGGACGCGAGTCGAATGGTACGCCGTGCTGCAGGCCTCAATGGGAGAAAAATTGCCATGAACGAAGGGACGGCGATGCACGGCGGATGCGAGGTCAGTTGGTTTTCGGCGCTTTGCGACGATGATTACGAGTTTCTCGGTCAGCACGATCCCCAGCTCAAATCGAGCTGGGAGCATTGCCGCGACATCGTACTGCAGGCCGAAACCGGCGGCTTCGACAATATCCTGCTGCCGTCGGGCTATGCGCTCGGCATCGACACCACCGCCTTCGCGGCCGCGATCGCGCCGATGCTCAGGCGGATCGCGCTGCTGATGGCGGTTCGCATCGGAGAGACATGGCCGCCGCAACTCGCTCGCCAGATCGCCACGATCGACAGGCTGCTCGGCGGCCGACTCACCGTCAACATCATCTCGTCCGACATGCCGGGCGAGACCCTGCCGTCTGGTCCACGCTACCGTCGCACCGTGGAGGCGATGCGTATTCTGAAGACGCTGCTCAACGGCGACAGCCTCGATCACGATGGCGAGTTCTGGAAGCTCAAGCTCGATCCGCCGCGGGTCGGCACCGTCTCCGGCAAGGCGCCGCTGCTCTATTTCGGCGGCTTGTCGGAAGATGCGCGCGAGGCGGCTGCGGCAGGTTGCGACGTGTTTCTGATGTGGCCGGACAAGCAGGAGGCCGTGCAGGCGATCATAGACGACATGCGCGTACGCGCCGAGCGCCACGGCCGCACGCTGCGCTTCGGCTATCGCGCGCATGTCGTGGTGCGGGACACGGAAGCGGAGGCGCGCGCAGCCGCCGAGCGGTTGCTCTCGAAGCTGGATGCGGCCAGAGGCGCTGAAATACGGGGGAAGTCACTCGATTCGACCTCTACCGGCGTCGCGGCGCAAGCAGCGCTTCGCGAAGGCGCGTCCGACGACGGCTACGCCGAGCCACACCTGTGGACCGGCGTCGGCCGCGCCCGCTCGGGCTGCGGAGCGGCAATCGTCGGCAATCCGGATCAGGTGCTGGCGAAGCTGCAGTCTTATCGCGCGATGGGCATCGAGGCGTTCATTCTCTCAGGCTATCCGCACGCCGCCGAGGCCGACCTCTTCGCCCGTCATGTCCTGCCGCGGCTGGATCATGGGCCGCTGCGGGCGGAATGAGCTGATCGGGACTAAAGCAGCGCTTGCGCAAGCGCCCTGCGCCAGCCGGCGAGCAGCGTCTCGCGGTCTCCATCGCCACGAGGCGTGAACCGATCGCTCGCGCGCGGCAGCGTGGCGACCGCCTCCGGCCCGTCCCACAGGCCGACGCCGATGCCGGCGAGGAAGGCGGCGCCAAGCGCGGTCGTCTCCAGCACCGCGGGCCGCTCGACCGGCAGGCGCAGCAGATCGGCCAGGAACTGGCAAAGCCAGTCGTTTGCCGCCATGCCGCCGTCGACACGCAGCGCCTGAAGTTCACCCGCCCCGTCCTCCCGCATCGCCTCGGCGAGATCGTGCGTCTGGTAGGCTACCGCCTCCAGGGCGGCGCGGGCGACATGCGCAGCGGTGGCACCGAGCGTCAGGCCCGTCAGCAACCCGCGTGCGTCCGGCCGCCAGTGGGGAGCGCCAAGGCCGACGAAGGCGGGCACCATATAGACTCCGCCATTATCCTCCACCTGGGTCGCCATATCGCTGGTTTCGGAGGCATGCGTGATAAGGCCGAGGCCGTCGCGCAGCCATTTGACCGCCGCACCCGCGACGAAGATGGAGCCTTCCAGTGCATAGGTCGGTCGGCCTTTCAGCCGATAGGCGACGGTGGCGAGCAGGCGGTGATCGGATGCGATTGCGCGGGCGCCGGTATTCATCAGAAGGAAGCAGCCGGTGCCGTAGGTCGCCTTGGCCGATCCGGGCGCGAAGCAGGTTTGGCCGATAACCGCCGCCTGCTGATCCCCCGCCATGCCGGCGATGGGAATGGCGGCGCCGAGCAGCTCCGCCTGCGTTTCGCCGAAGCGGCCGGCATTGTCGACAACTTCCGGAAGCATCGCCCGCGGCACGCCGAACAGCGCGCAAAGCTCCGGACACCACGCCTGCACATGGATATCGAACAGCAACGTGCGCGAGGCATTTGTGGCGTCTGTGGCATGGATGCGGCCGCCGGTCAGCCGCCAGAGCAGGAAGCTGTCGATCGTCCCGAAGGCGAGTTCGCCGGCCTCCGCCCGAGCCCGCGCGCCTTCGACATGATCGAGCAGCCAGGCGAGCTTGGTCGCGGAGAAATAGGGATCGAGAAGAAGGCCGGTCCGTTCGCGCACCAGCGCTTCACACCCTTCTTCCCTGAGCTTCGCGGAGAGCGGCGCGCCCCGGCGATCCTGCCACACGATCGCGTGGTGGATCGGCCGGCCGGTGGCTCGATCCCAAACCACCGCCGTCTCGCGCTGGTTGGTGATGCCGATCGCGGCGATATCGGCAGCGCTCTGCCCCGCCTCGGCGATCGCCGCGCGCATGGTGGCGAGCGTATCGCGCCAGATATCCTCGGGATCATGTTCTACCCAGCCGGGATGCGGATAATGCTGCGCGAGTTCGGTTTGCGCGCTTGAAACCGGCGCGCCCTTATCATTGAACAGGATGGCGCGGGTGGAGGTGGTGCCCTGATCGATCGCGAGGATGTGCCGGGCCGTCATGCAGTGCTCCCGAGATATTTCTCCAGCCGTTCCGCGATGCCGGGCGGGACGTGGAGGCCGAGCTTGGAACGCCGCCACAGGATATCGTCGGCGGTGTGAGCCCACTCCTCGGTTATCAGATAATCCACCTCGCGGGTGTGAAGGCCACCGCCCAGATCTTCGCCGAGATCGGCCGGCATCGTCGCGCCACTCAACACGCGCTCGATCCGGGTGCCGTAGGCGCGGGCAAGCCGGCGGCCGGTCGTCTCCGATAAAAAGGGCCAGCGAGCGCGAACATCGGCCAGAAAAGCATCGAAGTCGGCGATGTCGCCGCCCGGAAGCGGCGCGTCGGCCGTCCAGGGCTCGCCCATAGCCGGAAGAAAGGGGGCGAGCTTTGCAAGCGCATGCTCCGCGAGCCGGCGATAGGTGGTGATCTTGCCGCCGAAGCAGGAGAGAATCTGGGGGGCCTCCGCCTCTCCCAGTTTCAGCACATAATCCCGGGTCACTGCTGACGCCGAAACCTCGCCGTCGTCATAGAGCGGCCGCACACCCGAATAGCTGTGAACCACGTCCTCGGGCTGCACCGACTCGGCGAGATAGCGGTTGACGCTCTCGCACAGATAAGCGGTCTCCTCGACGGTGATCGTCGGCTCGGCCGGATCGGCGTGCCAGGCGACGTCGGTGGTGCCGATCAGCGTGAAATCGCGCTCGTAGGGGATAGCGAACACGATGCGCTTGTCGGGATTCTGCAGAATATAGGCGTGCTCGCCGGCGAAGCGGCGCGGCACGACGATGTGGCTGCCCTTGACGAGCCGGGGCGGTCGCTCAGGCTCCGCGCCGCGCGCATGGGTGAGCACGCGATCGACCCACGGACCGGAGGCATTGACGATCGCGCGGGCGCGGATCTCGCTCTCGGCCCCGCTCGCCCAATCGCGGATACGGGCCGTCCAGCGGTCGCGCTCGCGGCGGGCGCCGAGGAAGCGGGTGCGGGTGCGGATATCGGCGCCACGCTCCCGCGCATCGAGCGCGTTAAGGACAACGAGACGCGAATCCTCGACCCAGCAATCCGAATAGGCGAAGCCGCGGGTGATGACCGGCTTCAACCCCGCGCCCCAGTTCCCCTTGAGCGACACCGTTTCGGAGCCGGGCAGCGAGCGGCGGCCGCCGATATGATCATAAAGGAACAGGCCGAGGCGGATCAGCCAGGCGGGCCGACCGCCCGGCCGCATCGGCATGACGAAGCGCAGCGGCCATATAATGTGCGGCGCGATGGCGAGCAGCCGCTCCCGTTCCTGCAACGCCTCGCGGACCAGCCGGAACGCGGCATATTCGAGATAGCGCAGGCCACCGTGGATCAGCTTGGTGGAGGCGGACGAGGTATGCTGTGCGAGGTCATCCTGCTCGACCAGCAGCACCGAGAGGCCCCGTCCGGCAGCATCGCGCGCAACACCCGCGCCGTTGACGCCGCCACCCACCACCAGCAGGTCGTAATCGCTCATCGGATATTGTCGCTTTGCATCTGTCTCTCGTTGTCATATCAAGGAGATTAGGGGCGCCCGTCAAGAAAGAACGCGCTTTGCCAAGGAGTGAGCCATGATGGATAGGCCTTGCGCACCGCTGGTAGTAGGGATAGGCGGCACGACGGTTGCGGGCTCGTCGACAGAGCGCGCGCTGGCAATCGCGCTGGCCGAGGCAGGAAAACAAGGCGTCGAAACCCGGATGTTCGGCGGCGCGATATTGGCCCGTCTGCCGCTCTACATTCCCAATCTTGCCGAGCGCACGTCCGAGGAGGCGGCATTCATCGCGGCAATCCGCGCCGCATCCGGCCTCATCATCGCCTCGCCCGGCTATCACGGCGGCGTCTCCGGCCTCGTCAAGAACGCGCTCGATTTGATCGAGGAAACCGCCGGGGACTCGCGCCCCTATTGCGACGATCTGCCCGTCGGCCTGATCGCCACGGCTTACGGCTGGCAGGCGACCGGCAGCACCATCTCGGCGCTCCGCTCGATAGTGCATGCGCTGCGCGGCTGGCCGACGCCCTTCGCAGCCGCGATCAACAGCGCCGTCTGCCGCTTCGACGAGGCGGGAGGCTGCAGCCAGCCCGCAGCGGCCGAACAGCTCGAGCGGGTCGGCCGGCAGGTTGCGGGCGCGGTGCTCGGCCGGCGGGCTGCGGCATGACCGCGACGACGCTGAAACCCGCTGAGGATGGCTTCGATCTCGCGGTCGCGGGCAGGCTGATCGTCCGCCATCGCAGCCACGCACCGGCGCTGTTCGTCGGTTTCGGCCGGCCCGACGTCGCCATGCATCGCGGCAACTTCGATGTCACCGACCGGCTCGACGAGCGTATCGCGCTCCGCCACGCCACCTGGGACGGGACCCGATTGGCGCTCGCCCCAGCACCGGGCCGACCGCCGTTGCTGATTGTCGCGATCGAGGACGATGCGCTCACCCTCACCGCCGCCGATCCGTTGATGAATCGATTGTGGCTGCGCACCGTCGCCGCGCCCGGCGAACGGCTGTGGGGCGCGGGCGAGCAGATGTCCTATTTCAATCTTGCCGGGCGCCGTTTCCCGCTCTGGACGTCCGAACCCGGCGTCGGCCGCGACAAGACCAGCTTCATCACCTTCCAGGCCGATGTCGCGGGCCGAGGAGGCGGCGACTATTGGAACACCAATTATCCGCAGCCGACCTATATTTCCTCGCGCCGCTACGCGCTGCATGTCGAGACGACCGCCTATAGCTGCTTCGATTTCCGCGATCCCGGTTTCCATGAGATCGAGGCGTGGGAAGTCCCCGCCCGGATCGAGCTGTTCGCCGCCGACAGCTTCGCCGATCTGGTCGGAAGCCTCTCGACCCGCTTCGGCCGTCCTCCGCGCTTGCCCGACTGGGCCTTTTCCGGCGCGATCCTCGGCCTCAAGGAGGGGGTGCGGAGCTTTGAACGAATGGAGGCGACCATCGCCGCCGGCGCACGGGTGACGGGGCTCTGGTGCGAGGATTGGGTGGGCCTGCGCGTCACCAGCTTCGGCAAGCGGCTGTTCTGGGATTGGCGGGCCAATGAGCAGCGTTACCCCGGACTCCCACAGCACATCGCCGGCCTCGCCGAACGCGGCATCCGCTTCCTCGGCTATGTGAACCCCTATCTGGCGGTCGACGGTGCGCTCTATGGCGAGGCCGAGGCCGCCGGTCATCTCGCGCTCCGTCTCGATGCCGAGGAGCCCTATCGCGTCGATTTCGGTGAGTTCGAGGCGGGGATCGTCGATTTCACCAGCCCGGCGGCGGCCGAATGGTTCGCGGATCGCGTAATCGGACGCGAGATGCTCGATTATGGGCTCGCCGGATGGATGGCCGATTTCGGCGAATATCTGCCCGTCGACGTGCGGCTGGCGAACGGCGCCGACGGCATGATCGCGCATAACGCGTGGCCGACGATCTGGGCGGAGGTGAACGCGCGCGCCGTCGCCTCGCGCGGCAAGACGGGCGAGGCGTTGTTCTTCATGCGCGCGGGCTTCACCGGCGTCTCGCGCTATTGCCCGCTGCTATGGGCGGGCGACCAGTGCGTCGACTTCTCGCGTCACGACGGCATCGGCACGGTGATCCGCGCGGCGCTCTCTTCCGGTCTCCTCGGCAACGCTTATCATCACAGTGATCTCGGCGGCTATACGAGCCTGTTCGGCAATCTCCGCACGCCCGAACTGCTGATGCGCTGGAGCGAACTCGCCGCCTTCACCCCGGTGATGCGAAGCCACGAAGGGAATCGCCCGGACGAGAATCTTCAACTCGACCGCGATCCGGCGGTGCTCGCCCATTTCGCGCGCATGAGCGAAGTGCATGCGCGGCTGGCGCCCTATGTCGCTCGGGTCTGTGACGAGGCGGTCGCGACAGGGCTGCCGCTGCAGCGCCCGATGTTCCTCCACCATGAAAACGATCCCGACTGCTACGATGTCGAGACCGCCTATCTCTACGGCCGCGATCTGCTGGTCGCGCCGGTGATAGAAGCAGGTGCTGAGACATGGCCGGCCCACCTGCCGGGAGGGGCTGAGTGGATTCACCTCTGGTCGAACAAGCGCTTTGCCGGCGGCCAGACCGTCACTGTCGCGGCCCCCTTGGGCCATCCGCCAGTCTTCTATCGCGCCGATTCCGAACATGCTGATCTCTTCGCCGATATTGGCGGACTGTGAAGCGTGAAGCGTCTGCGGAAATCGCGATGGGGAAATTGATCATCGAGTGAATATCGCCACGATCGCATTCGCGCTCATCGCGCGATCCCATAAAGGGCAGGGCCAAATCATGAAACGCTCTATTCAGCGCGCCATCATCGCATGCGCGATCGCCATCATTCCAGCAGCAAAGGCCGATGCGGCGCCGAAGGTCGATCTTTCCGGCGACGTCCGGTTCCGGTTGGAGCAGGATTGGGACAGCCGCACCGCGACCGGCGCAATGCGCGACGATCGCGCCCGCGCCCGCATTCGGGCGCGCATCGGAGCGAAGATAGACTTCGGCGACGGATTTACCTTCGAAGGCCGTTTGCGCACCGCCGGCAACAACAGCCAGCAGAACGCCAATGTCACCTTCGCCGATTTCAACGGCAACCCGACCGACAAGCTCTATATCGTGCCGGATCGCTTCGTGCTTTCCTGGCGAGGCCACGGCGCCACCATAGAGGCGGGTCGCATGGCGTTCCCTTTCTTCACCCAGAACGAATATTTCTGGGACGGCGATATTTCGCCACTCGGCGCCGCGGTGAATCTGGCCACCCGGCGCGACGGGGCAAGCCTAGGCCTCAACGCCGGCGTCTTCACCCTGCCGGTCGGCGCTAACCACTATTCGGGCAAGCTGCTGGCG
>DASSTK010000279.1:0-2569 GCA_035707945.1 Sphingomonas sp. | reverse complement strand
ATAGGTGCGGTCGATCAGCATCTTCAGCCCATCGGCCGGATCGGTAACTGCCGGTATCAGTGCGCGAGCGCCGGCGATATCGCCGGCGGCGAGGCGGCTCGCCATCGTCTCGCGTGCGAGGCTCGAAAAGAATGCCGGATCGTTCTGTCCATAGCCCGCGTTGACCAAAGCGAGAATCAGTTGCTGGCGGAGCGCGCTGTCGGAATCGTACTGTAGCCGTCTGAGCATCGTTTCGACCACATCGACGGGCAAGCGGCTCACCGTGGCCGGCGACTCAGTCACCGCCTTGGCGAACATCCGAACGGCGCCGCGCAAGTCACCCGTCTCGTCGAGTTTCCAGGCGTAGACCAGCTGCGCGAACGGCAGATCGGGATCGAGCCGGTAGCATTCGTCGATCGCCGCTTCAGCCTCGGCCTTTCGCTCCAGCGCGTTGAGCGTCGTACCCCGCAAGCATTGGACGACTCCGCGAAGCCGCGTCGGTTGCGGCAACTGGGCGAGCGCCCGATCGAAATGGTCGATCATCTCCTTTGGGTCGCCTGCCCCGAACGCCGCGCGGATCTCCGGCATCGCGACCTGCTCCTCGGGTAGCGGCGCCGCGGCGGTAAACGGGTCCTGTTGCTGCGGCAGGGCGGCGGGCGTGGTGCTCGCTAACGCCAGGGCGATTGCCAGCGTCATGCTCATCGGCGCTCCTCCTGCGGGTCGGTAAATCCCCAGGCCGTCACCACCAGCGCGATCAGCACCACGAGCCAGGTGTACCACAGGCCCGCATAAGGGTCGCCCGAGCGCGCGACGATATACTGGCTGATGAACGGCAGGAAGCCGCCGAAATAGCCGCAACCGATGTGATAGGGGATCGACATCGAGCTGTAGCGGATGCGCGGCGGGAACATCTCGGCGAGCAAGGCGGCTACCGGGCCGTAGGTCGCCCCCGACAGCGCGGCCAGCGCAACGATGGCCAGGATCATCACCGCGATCCCGCCTGCGCTCGGCACCACCTTGTCGAGCGTGTAGCCGTTCGCGGCGAGCACCGCGTCGAGCCTCGCAGGGGTGGGATCGTCCACGGTCACGCCGCCCACCGTCACCACCGTCGCCGGTGCGCGGACGGTGGTGTAGGCGACGCCCTTCTTCGACAGGATATCGAGCAACTGGCCGCAACGGTCGGCCTGCTGCTTGGCGAAGGGGCTGTAATGGCAGGCCGGGCCGGACACGACGACGGGCGCGCGGCGCGCGGCCGCGGCGAGGCCGGGATTTGCGGCGGCGCCGATCATCCAGAAGAGCGGGAACAGCAGCACCAGCGTCGCGATATAGCCGATGACGATCGGTTTCTTGCGCCCGACGCGGTCGGACAGCCAGCCAAAGAAGACGAACCAGAACAGGCCGGCCAGCACGCCGACGCCGGTGATGAGCTGCGCAACCGTCGAGTCGAGCCGCATCGCCTGTTGCGTGAAGGAAAGCACGCTGAATGTCGCGGTGTACCAGATCACCGTCAGCCCGGCGGCGATGCCGACCATCGCGACGAACAGCCGCTTCCAGTTGCCGGGATAGCGGAAGCTTTCGATGAAGGGGTTGCGCGCGGTCTCGCCCGCGTCGCGGATCGCCTCGAACACCGGGCTTTCGGAAAGCTTGAGCCGCATCCACATCGAAACGACGAGCAGCGCCAGCGAAAAGATGAACGGCAGCCGCCATGCCCAGGCGTCCCATGTCGCGTCGGAGCACAGCGCCTTGATCGCGAGCACCACCGCGAGGCTGAGGATGAAGCCGCCCGCCGCCCCCGCCTGGATGAAGCTGGTGTAATAGCCCGCGCGACCCGGCGGCGCGTGCTCGGCCACATAGACCGCCGCGCCGCCATATTCGCCGCCCAGCGCCAGCCCCTGCGCGATCCGCAGCAGCAGGATGATCGCCGGCGCGGCGAGCCCGATCGTGCTTTCGGCGGGGACCAATCCGACTCCCGCGGTGGCGACGCCCATGACGGTGATCGTCACCAGGAAGGTGTATTTGCGCCCCAGCCGGTCACCGAGATAGCCGAACAGCACGCCGCCGAGCGGGCGGAATCCGAAGCCGACCGCGAACCCCGCCCAGGCAAGCAGCGTCTGCACCGTGACGTTGCCGGCGGGGAAGAAGGTGCTGCCGATGATCCCTGATGCGGCGAGCGTGCCGTAGATGAAGAAATCATACCATTCGAACACCGTGCCGAGCGCCGAGGCGGACACCACCAGCTTCATGTCGTGCGCGCGGGGCGCACCTGCCCTCTGGGTCACCGTCGCCATTCGCCTCCCCTTTTCGGGCCGAGCCTAATCGCTTCTGCGGCCGCTGGAAAGATGGCCGAGAGACGAAAACGGATCGGAATTATAGCGCTGGAACAAATGGTTCCGTTCGCAACGCGAGCCTCGCCAAAAATATTTTGGGGCACCAAACCGCCCGCGTCTCGTTTTCTGCTTGACAGTTCGCGTTTTACGATGAGGCGAGTAAATGAATCGGTTCGCAATCCTGCTCGGCGCGGCGTCGATGCTGATCGCGGCCCCTGCCCTGGCGGCGTCAGGCGACGGAGACGGCGCGGTGGCGCAGCATG
>DASSTK010000278.1:0-5620 GCA_035707945.1 Sphingomonas sp. | reverse complement strand
CGACGAGATCGCGGCGAAGACGGCGGCGAACTATGAGGTGGGGGTGTAGCAACACCCATGTGCTCCTGCGCAGGCAGGAGCCCAGGGTTGCAAAGCGATGGACCCGGCCGCCTTGGCTCCTGCTTTCGCAGGAGCACGGTTGGTATCAGCGCACCGGCAGGGCTGTAAACCTTTCCGACACCCCTTCGCGGCCGTTGCGTCGGATGCCCGGCAATCCTATCTCGGATGCCGTAACGAAAGGGGACGGGATCGCTCGCATGACCACCTTCGACGATCGGGAACGCGCGTTCGAGAACAAGTATGCGCGCGAGGAGGAGATGGCCTTCCGCGTGACGGCGCGGCGCAATCGCCTGCTGGGCGTGTGGGCGGCCGGGCTGATGAGCCTCACGCCCGAGGAGACGGACGCCTATTGCAAGGCGGTCGTTCAGGCGGAGTTCGAGGAATCGGGCGATGAAGATGTCGTCCGCAAGCTCCACGGCGACCTGATCTCCGCCGGCGCGGAGGTGGACGAGGCGACCATCCGGCTGATGATGGAGGAGAAGGAGGTGGAAGCCCGCCGCCAGCTCCTGGAGTCGATGTAGGATGGCGATGGCGGCGGACGAGATCGCGACGCTGATCCGCTCCGGCATCCCCGATGCCGAGGTGGAGATCACCGATCTTGCCGGAGACGGCGATCATTATGCGGCGCGGGTGGTGAGCGAAAGCTTTCGGGGCTTGCCGCGCGTGCGCCAGCACCAGCGGGTTTACGAGGCGCTGGGCGGGCGCATGGGCGGCGCGCTCCATGCGCTCCAGCTCGTCACCGCCGCGCCGGCTGCAAAGGAGTGAGTGACATGACCGACGATGTGCAGGCCCGGATCGCGGATGCGGTGCAGGACAGCCCCGTGCTTCTCTTCATGAAGGGATCGCCGCTGTTCCCGCAATGCGGCTTCTCCAGCCGCGCGGTGGCGATCCTCGATCATCTCGGCGTCGAATATGAATCGATCGACGTGCTGCAGGATCAGGGCATCCGCCAGGGCATCAAGCAGTTCTCGGACTGGCCGACCATCCCGCAGCTCTATGTGAAGGGCGAGTTCGTCGGCGGATCGGACATCATGATGGAGATGTACGAGAGCGGTGAGCTGGCCGATCTGCTGGAGAAGGCGGGCGTTCCGCAGAAGGCCGCCTGAACGCCGATCCGGTTCCGGGTCGGCGGGCCGTCGCGGGGGTTGATCGCGCCGGCCCGCCATGTTCGCGGGATGTGGAACGCATTCTTCGATGCAGAGGCCGTGCCAGTTACTGCCTGGTCGCCTCTCCGGCCCGTCGCGATGGTTAATGGCGGAAGGGCCGTGATGCGATCTGTCAAGAATGCCGACACCCTTTCTCCTTCGGGCCGTTATGACTGACTCCGCCGCCTTCGAAACCGTCCACCCGCTGGTCCGCCGCGTGCTGGCGGACAATCCCGGGCCGTTCACGGCGACCGGCACGCAGACGCATATCGTCGGGCATGGCGCGGTGGCGGTGATCGATCCCGGCCCCGATCTGCCCGAGCATGTCGAGGCGATCCTGAAGGCGACGGAGGGAGAGCGAATCGCCGCGATCCTCTGCACGCATACGCACCGGGACCATTCCCCCGCCGCCAAGGCTCTGGCGGAGGCGAGCGGCGCGCCGGTAATGGGTTGTGCGCCGATCGACGCGGAGGGCTTCGATCGAAGCTATGCGCCGGGCCGTGTGCTGGCGGACGGCGAACGGGTCGAGGGCGAAGGCTGGACGCTGCAAGCCGTGGCGACGCCGGGCCACACCTCCAACCATCTCTGCTTCGCACTGCCCGAGGCGAGCGCGCTGTTCAGCGGCGATCATGTCATGGGCTGGTCGACCAGCGTGGTCGTGCCGCCAGACGGCGACATGGCCGCCTATGTCGCCAGCCTGGAGAAGCTGCTGGCGCGCGACGACGCGATCTATTTCCCCGCCCATGGCGATCCCGTGACCAGACCGCAGCGGCTGGTGCGCGGCATGATCGGGCACCGGAAGCAGCGCGAGGGGCAGATATTGCGGCTGCTGGGCAAAGGCCCGCACAGCATTCCCGAGATGGTGGCCGCCATGTATGTCGGCCTCGATCCGAGGCTGGAGAGGGGGGCGGGCGCCAGCGTGCTCGCCCACCTCATCGATCTTGACGCGCGCGGTCGTGTCGTTTCGGAAGGCGACGCCTGGCGGCTCGCCGCCTGAGAGGAAGGATTTGTTGCGATGAACGCCCCCGTCCAGAGCCTGCGCGGCCTCGATCTGCGCGCCGAGATCGATCGGCTGCGGAAGGAACGCAACGCCGTCATCCTCGCCCATTATTACCAGACGCCGGACATTCAGGATTTGGCCGATTTCGTCGGCGACAGCCTCGATCTCTCCCGCAAGGCGGCGGCGACGGATGCGGAGGTGATCGCCTTCTGCGGCGTGCGCTTCATGGCCGAGGTGGCGAAGATTCTCTCGCCCGAAAAGACGGTGGTGCTGCCGGACATGGCGGCCGGATGCTCGCTGGAGGATAGCTGCCCGCCCGAGCAGTTCGCCGCCTTCCGCGCCGCGCATCCCGATCACATCGCGATCACCTACATCAACTGCTCGGCCGCGGTGAAGGCGCGCTCGGACATTATCGTGACCTCGAGTTCGGCCGACCGCATTCTCGGGCAACTGCCGAAGGATCAGAAGATCATCTTCGCGCCGGACAAGAATCTGGGCGCCTTCTTCAACCGGAAGACCGGCCGCGACATGCTGCTGTGGCCGGGCGCGTGCATCGTCCACGAAGCCTTCTCGGAAACCGAGCTGCTCAAGCTCAAGGCGCAATATCCGGACGCGCCGGTCGCCGCGCACCCGGAATGCCCGGCCTTCATCCTCGATCACGCCGACGAGGTGGGCTCCACTCGCGCCATCCTGGAGTTCGCGCTGGCGAGTCCGGCCGAGACGATCATCGTCGCCACCGAGCCGCACATCATCCACCAGATGGAGAAGGCCGCGCCCCACAAGCGCTTCATCGGCGCGCCCGGCGCGGACGGCAACTGCAACTGCAACATGTGCCCCTATATGGCGATGAACACGATGGAGAAGCTCTACCTCGCTCTGCGCGATCTGGAGCCCCGCATCGAGCTCGACGAGGCGACGCGCATCGCCGCCAAGAAACCGCTCGACCGCATGCTGGAGATGGCGGGCCGGACGGTGGGGCAGGGGGATTTGGGAGGGCGCTCGTGAGCCCCGTAAAGCCCCTCCCCTTCAGGGGAGAGGTTGGGGTGGGGGCTGTAAGTGGAGCGGCACCCTCGGTAGACAGGCCCCGCCCCCCGGCCCCCTCCCCTGAAGGGGAGGGGGAGCAGTGATCCCTTCCTTCGATCTCCCCGCCTTCCTCCGCTCGACCCTCGCCGAAGACCTGGGCGAAGGCGGCGACATCACTTCCGCCGCCGTCATCCCGGAGAAGGCGCGCTTCACCGGCGCGCTGGTGAGCCGGGATGCGATCTGCGTCGCCGGGTTGCCGATCGCGGAAGGCTTCTTCCGGCATCTCGATCCGGAGGTCCGGATCGAGGCGCTGGTCGAGGACGGTGCGAAGGTGGAGCGCGGGACCACGCTGATGCGGATGGAGGGCCGGGCGCGGGCGATGCTCACCGCCGAGCGGTCGGCGCTCAACACGCTCCAGCATCTTTCCGGCATCGCCACGCTGACGCGCAGCTATGTCGACGCCATCGCGGGCACGGGCGCGACCCTGCTCGATACGCGCAAGACCATCCCCGGCCTGCGCGTGCTGGAGAAATACGCCACCCGCATGGGCGGCGCGACCAATCACCGCATGGGCCTGTGGGACGCGGCGATGATCAAGGACAATCATGTCGCGGTGGCGGGCGGCGTGGCCGAGGCGGTCGCGCGCGCTCGCGCCGCCGGCATCGGGCGGATCATCGTCGAGGTGGATCGGATCGATCAGATCGAGCCCGCTCTCGCCGCCGGCGCGACCTGGCTGCTGCTCGACAATATGAAACCCTCGGTGCTGCGCGGTGCGGTCACGCTGGTCGGCGGGCGCGTGCCGACCGAGGCTTCGGGCGGGGTGCGGCTGGAGACGATCCGCGAAATCGCGAGCACCGGCGTCACCTATATCTCGGTCGGCCGCCTCACCCAGTCCGCCCCCGCCGCCGATATCGGCCTCGATCTCGCGCTCGCCTGAACCCCGTTGCGCTCCCGCAATGGCCCGCTAAGCTGATCCGGGGTCAACAGGGGAGTGTGGGCCGATGCGTCCGCAAGCGATCGTCCGTTTCGAACAGCTTTATATCATCAGCCTGATTCTCAGCGTCGTCAGCGCCGTCTGGAGCTATATGCGCCTGTCGATCGTGCTGCCGACCGATGCGCCGCGGGCTCTGGTGCCGGTCACGATGATCGTCGCGACCGCGATCGGGCTAATCATCGGCATACTGCTGCTCTATTTCATCGCGCGGCGGGGCAGCGAGATCGCCAAGTGGATATTCATCATCTTTTTCGTGATCGGGGTGATCGGGTTCATCCGTTTGCTGGCGAGCTTCGGCGCGATCACGCATGTGGCGCCGATGGTTTCGGCGGTGACGCTCGGCATCGCGCTGATCCAGATCGTGCTCCAGGCCGTCTGTGTCTGGCTGCTGTTCCGGCCGGATGCGAAAGCGTGGTTCAAGGGCGCGCGGACGCCCGAAGACCTGCACGACACCTTTTCCTGAGCCTGAAAGAACAGCCGATGATCCGCTCCGTCCTTGCGGCGCTGGCGCTACTCGCCGCGCCCGCCAGTGCTTCCGCCCAGAGTTGGCAGCGCCCTCATGCCGAGCTGCCGAGCGCGGAGCAGCCTGTCCGCAACGTGCCGACCACCGGCTACACCTTGGCGCTGATCTGGATGCCCGAGCATTGCCGCGCCCGTCGCGGCGGCGCGAGCGATCTCGGCATGGAGTGCCAGGGCCGGGCGGCGCACCGCTTTACCCTCCACGGGCTGTGGCCGGACGGGGCGGGGCCGAACCGCTGGCCGCAATATTGCAAGCCGGTCGGCATCCTCACCGACCGGCAGATCGCCGCCGGCATCGCCGCCACGCCCTCCGCCCAGCTTCTCCAGCATGAATGGGCGAAGCATGGAAGCTGCATGGCCGGCGATCCGGTCCGCTATTTCAGCCAGGAAGATCGGCTGTTCGCGGACCTGCGCTTTCCGCACATGGGCGCGCTGTCGCGGCGGCGGGGCCTCACCGTCGCCGATTTCCAGCGCGCCTTCGCCGCCGTCAATCCGGGCATGAAGCCGGACATGATGCGGCTCGACCTCAACAAGCGCGGCTGGCTGGAGGAGGTGTGGCTCTGCCTCGGCAAGAATCTCCGCCCGCGAACCTGCCCCGCCGATGCGGGCGGCGCGAAGCCGGGTATGAGGCTGAAGATTCAGAGCGCCTATCGGAGAGACGATAAGCCCTCTCCCCTTCAGGGGAGGGGATTGGGAGAGGGGAAGTAAGGCGAGCGTCAACGCGAAGGCGCACGTCAGTCCCTCACCCCAACCCTCTTCCACAAGCGGGAGAGGGAACTACCCCTCGATCGTCGCCAGCGATGGATGATGCCGCTCCAGATGGCGCTTGATGATCCGCAGGTTGCGGGTGTTGGAGCGGAAGAAGAAGTCCGGGATCGC
>DASSTK010000277.1:0-4868 GCA_035707945.1 Sphingomonas sp. | reverse complement strand
CCGAGGATGCCGACGTGACGATCCGGCTGTGGAAGCGCCTCAAGCCCCGCCTCGCGCGGGAAGGGGCGACCCGCGTCTATGAACTGGTCGATCGGCCTCTCGCGCCGGTGATCGCCGCGATGGAGCGCGCGGGCGTGCTGGTCGATCGCGCGGAGCTGAAGCGCCTCTCGGCAGATTACGCCGCCGAGATCATGCGGCTGGAAGGCGTGATCCACGAGGCGGCGGGCGGCCCCTTCACCATCGGCAGCCCCAAGCAGCTCGGCGAAGTGCTGTTCGGGCGGATGGGCCTGCAGGGCGGGCGCAAGGGCAAGTCCGGCGTCCATTCCACCGACGTCAACGAGCTGGAGCGGCTCGCGGCCGAAGGCGTGGAGGTGGCGCGGCTGGTGCTCGACTGGCGGCAGCTCACCAAGCTCAAATCCACCTACACCGATGCGCTCCAGCAGCAGATCAATCCCGAAACCGGCCGCGTCCATACCAGCTTCAGCCTCGCCGTGGCGCAGACCGGGCGGCTTTCCTCCACCGATCCCAATCTTCAGAACATCCCGATCCGCACCGAGCTCGGCCGCCGCATCCGCGACGCCTTCGTGGCGGCCCCGGGCAACGTCATCCTCTCGGCCGATTATTCGCAGATCGAGCTCCGCCTCGCCGCCCATATGGCCGACGTGCCCGAGCTGCGCGAGGCGTTCGCGACCGGCGCGGACATCCACAACCTGACCGCGCAGGAGCTGTTCGGAGAGGTGAACCGCGACACGCGCGGGCGCGCCAAGACGATCAATTTCGCCATCCTCTACGGCATCTCCGCCTTCGGTCTGGCCGGTCGGCTGGGGGTGGAGCGAGTGGAGGCGCAGGCGATCATCGACCGCTATTTCGATCGTTTCCCCGGCGTCTCCCGCTACATCGCCGATACAGTGTCGCAGGTGCGCGAGAAGGAGCATGTCGTCACCCTGTTCGGCCGCAAGACCTGGCTGCCCGGCATCAAGGGCAAGACCGTCTCCGAGCGGCAGGCCGCCGAGCGGCAGGCGATCAATGCGCCGATCCAGGGCACGTCCGCCGATCTCATCAAGCGGGCGATGGTGCGCATGGGCCCGGCGCTGGCGGAGGCCGGGCTCGGGCAGGTGAAGATGCTTCTCCAGGTGCATGACGAACTGGTGTTCGAGGTTCCCGAGGGCGACGTGGAGGCCGCCTCCGCCGTGATCCGCCGTGTCATGGAGAACGCCGCCGGCCCGGCGCTCGCCCTCTCGGTGCCGCTCGGCGTCGAGATCGGCACGGGCGCGAGCTGGGGGGCCGCGCATTGACGCTCGCGCCCGCCACGCCCGAGTGCATGACCGGCCCCGGCGACATCGCCGCGCTCGCCAAGGGCGGACGGACCAATTTCTTCGGCTTCCTGCTGCGCCTCGCCGCGCGCCTGCCCTTCCTGTTCATCGCCGGCCGCATGTACGGCGCGGACGCGCTCGGCCGCTTCGCCTACGCCACCATCGTCGTCGAGTTCGCCGCGCAGCTCGCGACGCTGGGCCTGAAGCGCGGGCTCGCCCAGCAGCTCGCCCTGACCAAGCGGCCGCATGTTCATGTCATGTGGGATGCGATGCTGGTCGGCTGGCTGGTCTCGATCGCGGCGGCGGCCATCCTGATGTGGTTCCCGATCCTGCTCTTCCCCAATTCCGAGGTGAACGGGTTCGACTGGCTGCTGCCCTTGACCGTGTTCGGCTGGACGGGATCGGACATCGCGCTCGCCGGCCTCGCCTATCGCGGCGATATCGGCGCGACGGTGAAGGCGCGCTCGCTGATCGAGCCCTGGACGATCAGCATAGCCGCCTTCGGCTTCGCTTTCTATTCGACGCGGGACGGGCTGATCCTCTCCTACGCGCTCTCCGCCACCGCCGCCTTGATCGCTTCGCTCGTGCCGATGCTGCGCGCCTATGGCCGCCCGCACGGCTGGCGGCCCGAGCCTTCGCGTCTGTTCACGATGATGCGGCGCAACCTGCCGCTCGCCGGCGCGGACGCGATCGAGTGGGGCTCGCGGCGGCTCGATATCGCCATCCTCGGCCTGTTCTTCTCGCCCGCGATCGTCGGCATCTATTATGTCGCGCAGCAGGTCGCGTCGTTGCCGCAGAAGCTCAAGACCAGCTTCGATCCGATCCTGGGGCCGGTCATCACCCAGAACCTCGCCGAGGACAACAAGGGCGCGGTGGCGCGGCAGGTGCGGCAGGTGGGCTTCTGGATCATCGCCGCGCAGGTGGGCATCGCGCTGGCGCTCGGCATACCGGGCGAGGCGGTGATGGGCCTCGTCGGCCCCAGCTTCGTCGGCGGCACGGCCGCGCTCGGCGTGCTGCTCGCGGCCGAAGCCATCGCGGCGACGGCGGTGGTGAGCGAGGCGGCGCTGATCTACATCGCCGCCAAGCGCAACCTTATGATCTCGATCGCGATGATCGTCGGCCAGACGGCCCTGTCGGTGGTGCTGATCTACGCGATCCGCGGAGTGCACCCCGTCGCCGATCTGAAGGACGACACCTATGCGGCGGCCGGGCCGGCGATCGCGCTGATGCTGATGCTGGGCGCGGCCTCGATCGCCAAGGCGCGGCTGCTGCACAGGTTGCTCGGCGCGAAGGTGTCCGGCTGGCGCTGGCCGCTGGTGCCGGCAGCCGTAGCGGGCGCGATCGTCGGCGTGATCGCCACCTGGTTCCCGGAATGGCTGGAGCTGGTCCTCGGCGTCCCCCTGATCCTCGCCGCCTACGGCGCGGTGATCTGGTATCGCGGCTTCGGCGAGGAGGATCGCATCCTGTTCAGCATGAAGCCGGGCGTGACCGCGCAACCGGCCTGAGCCAAGCGCTCGCCCGGCTTCGAGCCCCCTCCACCACTCGCTTCGCGAGCGGTCCCCTCCCCGTTCCGGGGAGGATCAATGGCGGAAGTGGCGCATTCCTGTGAAGACCATCGCCAGCCCCGCCTCGTCCGCCGCGGCGATCACCTCGGCGTCGCGGATCGAGCCGCCGGGCTGGATCACCGCGGTCGCGCCCGCCTCCACCGCGGCGAGCAGGCCGTCGGCGAAGGGGAAGAAGGCGTCCGAGGCGACCGCCGAGCCGATGGTGCGCGGCTCCGCCCAGCCTGCCTTCTCGGCGGCGTCCTTCGCTTTCCAGGCGGCGATGCGGGCGCTCTCCAGCCGGTTCATCTGCCCCGCGCCGATGCCGGCCGTCGCGCCGCCTTTCGCATAGACGATCGCGTTCGATTTGACGTGCTTCGCCACCGTCCAGGCGAACAGGCAGTCCTGGAGTTCCTGCTCGGTGGGTGCGCGCTTCGTCACCAGCTTGAGATCGTCGCGCGTGATGCGGCCGTTGTCGCGCGACTGGACGAGCAGCCCGCCCGCGATCGACTTCAGCCCGAAGCCTTCCCGCGCCGGATCGGGAAGCTCGCCCGTCAGCAGCAGGCGGAGATTCTTCTTCTTCGCGAAGACCGCGCGTGCGTTGGCGTCGGCGTCGGGCGCGCAGACGACTTCGGTGAAGATGCCGCTGATCGCCTCCGCCGTCGCGCCGTCGAGCGGGCGGTTGACCGCGATGATGCCGCCGAAGGCCGAGACGCTGTCACAGGCGAGCGCCGCCCGATAGGCTTCGATCAGCGTGTCGGCGGAAGCGACGCCGCAGGGATTGGCGTGCTTGACGATGACGACGGTGGGCGGCCCGTCGCGGAACTCCGCGACAAGCTCCAGCGCGGCATCGGCGTCGTTGTAATTATTGTAACTCAGCGCCTTGCCCTGCACCTGCTCGGCCTGAGCGATGCCGCCTTGGCCAAGCATCGGGCTTTGGTAGAGCGCGGCGATCTGGTGGGGATTCTCGCCGTAGCGCAAGGTTTCGGCGAGCGAGAAAGCGAGCGGCATCGTCTCTGTGAACGGCGTCGCTCCCAAGGCTTCCGGCCCGGCCGGGTGGGTGAAGGCGTCGGTCCAGGCGAACCAGTTGGCGATCGCGGCGTCATAGGCGGCGGTTCGGGCGAATGCCTTGGCGGCAAGGCGAATCCGCAGCGCCTCTGTCGTCCCGCCCTCGTTCGCGTCCATCTCCGTTATGAGCGTCTCGTAATCGGCCGGATCGGTGACAATCGCCACATAAGCGTGGTTCTTGGCCGCCGAACGCACCATCGAGGGGCCGCCGATGTCGATATTCTCGATGATCTCGTCGCGCTCCGCCCCCTTCGCCACGGTCTGTGCGAAGGGATAGAGGTTCACCACCACCAGATCGATCGGCGCGATGCCGTAGTCGACCATAGCCTGCGCGTGGGCGGGATCGTCGCGGACCGCGAGCAGACCGCCATGCACCATCGGGTGCAGCGTCTTGACGCGGCCGTCCATCATCTCGGGAAAGCCTGTGAGATCGGAGACGTCGCGCACCGCCAGCCCCGCATCGCGCAGCGCCTTGGCGGTGCCGCCGGTCGAGACCAGCTCGACTCCGTGGCGGACCAGCGCGCGGCCCAGCTCGACCAGACCGCCCTTGTCGGACACGGAAAGCAGCGCGCGGGTGATGCGGACGGTCGACATCGTTCAAATCCTCATTCAGGCGGGTCAGCCGACCCGCTTCAACGCCCAGGAAAGGCTCGCGCCGCCGGGCGGCGTTTCGCCCGAAACGGCGATCTGGCTGGTCGAGACCGGGCGGCCGCGGCCGTCGATCCAGATGCTTTCCTCGATACCCAGCGCGCCGCCCCGGCAGCGGAACTGCCACACCGGCCCGCCCTCGATGCGGAGCAGCGCGCCCAGCCCGTCGGCGGTGGGCGTCGCCTCTATGCCGGGGGCGAGGTGGAAACGCGCGGCGAAGGCGATGGCCGCGCTCCCGCGCTGGCGCGAGCCGGAGGGCAGCAGCGTATCCTCGCCGCGCAGTTCGCGCCCGTCGCTG
>DASSTK010000276.1:0-4293 GCA_035707945.1 Sphingomonas sp. | reverse complement strand
GCCGCTAAGCCACCCCCGACATCTCCACCTCCTTGCTCCAAGGCCGATGACCGATCAGCCCGCCCCCCTTGTTGGCATCATCATGGGCAGCCGCTCCGATTGGGAGACGATGCGCCATGCCGCCGAGACGCTGACCGCGCTCGACGTGCCGCATGAGGCGAAGGTGGTCTCCGCGCACCGCACCCCCGATCGGCTCTATGATTACGCCAGGGGCGCCGCCGGGCGCGGCCTGCGCGTGGTGATCGCCGGCGCGGGCGGCGCGGCGCATCTGCCCGGCATGGCCGCCTCTATGACGCCGCTGCCGGTGCTGGGCGTGCCGGTGGAGAGCAAGGCGCTGTCCGGCATGGACAGCCTGCTCTCGATCGTCCAGATGCCCGCCGGCGTGCCGGTCGGCACGCTCGCGATCGGTCGGGCGGGCGCGGTCAACGCCGCGCTGTTCGCCGCCGCCATGCTGGCGACGACCGACCCGGCCCTGGCCGAACGGCTCGCCGCCTGGCGAGCCAGGCAGACGGCGGACGTCGCCGAAACGCCGGAATGATCGTCCCGCCCGGCTCCACCATCGGAATCGTCGGCGGCGGGCAGCTCGGCCGGATGCTGAGCGTCGCCGCCGCCCAGCTCGGCTACCGCACTCACATCTACGCGCCCGAGGCGAGCGGCCCCGCCGCCGAGGTCGCCGCCGAATGGACGCGCGGCGACTATCGCGATGCGGACGTGATGGCCGATTTCGCACGGAGCTGCGCGGTCGTCACCTACGAGTTCGAGAATCTGCCGGTCCGCGCGTTGGCGGCGGTGGAGGGGCTGGCCCCCTTCCGCCCCTCGGTCGGCGCGCTTCGGATCGCGCAGGATCGCGCGCTGGAAAAGAGCTTCGCGGGCGAGCGCGGCCTCGCCACCGCGCCGTGGGCGCAAGTCGACAGCCTCGACGATCTCCGCGCGGCGCTGGAGCGCATCGGCGCGCCCGCCATCCTCAAGACCCGCCGCTTCGGCTATGACGGCAAGGGTCAGGTCCGCCTGCGCGACGCGGCCGAGGCCGAAGCGGCGTGGGAGGCGATCAAGGGCCAGGCCGCCGTGCTGGAAGGCTTCGTCCGCTTCGAGGCCGAGTTCTCCGCGCTGGTCTGCCGGGGCGCGGACGGGGCGAGCGTCGCCTGGGACGCGCCCGCCAACGCGCACCGCGACGGCATTCTCGCGCGATCGGCCGTGCCGGCGGACGGCATCATCGCCGAGCAGGCGGGAGAAGCGATCGGCCTCGCCCGCGCGCTCGCCGACGAGCTCGGCTATATCGGCGTGCTCTCGGTCGAGTTCTTCGCCACCGCCCAAGGTCCGGTGTTCAACGAGATGGCGCCGCGCGTCCACAATTCCGGCCACTGGACGATCGAGGGCGCGACCACCTCGCAATTCGAGAATCACATCCGCGCGATCTGCGGCCTGCCGCTGGGCTCGACCGCGCTCACCGGCGCGAGCGTGACGATGGACAATCTGATCGGCGATCAGGTGCATGACTGGCCGACCATCCTCGCCGACCCGGAAGCCCACCTCCACCTCTACGGCAAGGATCATCCCCGCCCGGGGCGGAAGATGGGGCATGTGACGCGGGTGCGGCGGTAAGTTCCGCCCTCTCCTTTTCCGGGGAGAGGCTTAGGAATACAGAGTGCGCTAAATCTGGCCCGTTCGCGCTGAGGAGCCACTGAGCGAAGTCGAAGTGGCGTCTCGAAGCATCGGCCCATGCCCTTCGAGACGCGGCTTCGGCTTCGCTCAGCCCCTCCTCAGGGCAAACGGCGGCGATTTTGGAACGCTTACCCCCGCCGCTTCGCTTTCAGCGGAAAACGCCCGAACGCGCCGCTGTCGATGGTGCCGGTCATGCTGTCGCCCGCCACCGTCGCCTCGCATTCGAGCTTCATCGGGAAGGGCGCGGTCAGCTCCATCTTGAAGCGCGCCGTATCGCCCACAAGCGTGCCGTCGGTGATGTCGAGCGATCCCAGCGGCCCGGTGTTGGTTCCCGCGAAGCCGCCGCCGGGCTTGCTCACGATCGTCATCACCGATTTCTGCTGGCCGATCGGCGAATCGACCTCGCAATCCCACTGGCCGTCAATCGTCGCCATCGGCGCGTTCCTTTCCCTACAGGTCAGGCGGAGGCCTTTACTTCGTCTCCGGCGCCTTGACCACCTCGACCGGCAGGCCCGTCGCCTCGAGCTGCGGCTTCACCTTGGCGGCGTCGCCCACCACCACCCAGACCAGTTCGCCGGGCTTGATGTCGCGTCGCGCCACGGCGTTCAGATCGTTCACCGTCAGCGCCCGGTATTTCTCCGCGATGTGCGCGTAATAATCGTCGGGGCGCTTCAGCATGTCGTTGCGCTCCATGCCGCCCATGAGCTGCGCGCCCGTCTCGAAGCTGCCGGGCAACTCGCGGATGCTGTGCTGGACGGTGCGGTCCCGCTCCGCCTGGGTCAGCGGTTTGGTGGTCAGGAAGGCATGCATGTCGGCCAGCATCTCGGTTATGGTCGGGCCGGTCTTGTCGGTCTGCACGGGCGCTTCGACCAGATAGGGCACGCGCCCGACATAGCGCGAGATGCCGGACTGCACGCCGTAGGACCAAGCCTTGGATTCGCGGATATCCATATTGAGGCGCGACAGGAAACTGCCGCCGAGCGCGTCATTGGCGGCGATCAGCGGCAGCAGTTCGTCCGTGCCCCGCGCGGCGAGCACCTCGCCCGCCACGATCACGGATTGCGGCGATCCCGGCCGATCGAGCAGCACGATGCGCGATTTGGGCGCGGGCACCGGCACATCGAGATCCTTGGCCGGCGCGGCCGGACCTTCGACATGCCAATCGCCGAAGCGGCTTTCGAGATCGGCCTTGATCGTCGGGAACGGCAGGTTGCTGACGATGAAGATTGTGGCGTCCGAAGGCCGCAGCCATTGCGCCTTGAACCTCTCCAGATCGGCCTTGGTGAGCTTCGCCACCGCATCCGGCTCGCCCAGCCCGCTCGACGGCACGCCGTAGGGATTGGCCTTGCCGTAGATGAGGCCGGGCAGCGTACGGGTGGCGAGGCCGCCCGGATCGGCGATCTCCGCCTTGATTCCGGTCAACTGCTCCACTCGCAGTCGCTCGATGTCCGCGAAGGTGGGATGCAGGATCACATCCGACAGCAGATCGAGCTCCGGCGCGATGTTGGCCGAAAGCCCGGCGAGCGACACCTGCGCGCGGTCCATCGTGGCCCCCGCCGAAATGCGCGCGCCCAGCCGCTCCTGATCGGCGGCGATCTGGCCCGCGTTGCGCGTCGTCGTGCCCTCGTCGAGCAGCGACAGCATCAGATATTCGGTGCCGAGCGCATCTCTCGGATCGGCGGCGTGGCCGGCGTTGAAGCTCACCGCGATGCGGGTGAGCGGCAGCCCGCTGCGCTGGGCATAGACCAGTCGGACACCGTTGGAGAGGGTGGCGCGCAGGATCGGCGGATAGGTGAGGTTGACGATCTCCCCCACCGGCGGCGCGATCCGTTTGGGCCCGGTCACGGGCGCTGCGCCGCTCGCCGCCACCGCCTTCACGTCCGCCGTGGGCTTGGCGGCGTTGTTGACGCTGGCCGCCTTCGCCTCCTCATAGGGCGCGCGCGGCCCCGGCTCGACCGTCAGCGCATAGACCGGGCGGGAAAGCCATTTCCGCGCCGCCGCCTGCACCTCGGCCGGGGTCGCCTCCGCATAGAGCTTGAGCTGCTTTTCGTAGAAACCCGGATCGTTGGCGTAGAGCGCGCCCTGGGCGAGCGTCGCCGCTTTGCCGCCCATGCCGCCCACTTTCTCCAGCGAGAACAGCCGCCCCGCCACTTCCTGCGTCACCGCGCGGCGGATCTCGTCCCCGGTCGGGCCGTGGGCAAGGAAGTCGGCCAGGATCGCGTCGATCTTCTCGCCCACCAGTTTGGGATCGACTCCGGGCTTCACGTCCGCGGTGATCTCGAACAGCCCCACCCGCTCCAGCGATTCGAGGCTGGCGCTGACATCCACCGCCAGCTTGTCCTGGCGCACCAGCTCGTTGTCGAGCCGCGAGCTTGCGAGTCCGCCGATGATCGAGGCGGCGATGTCGAGCGGCACCGTCGCCTTGTCGGTCAGCCCCGGCACCACCCAGTCGCGATAGAGCCGGACGGTCGCCACCCGATCGTGCAGCACTTCGGATTTGGGCGCGGGCAGGGTCGGCACAGAAGCCTGCGTCGGGGCGGGCTGGGGGCCGCGCGGAATGTCTCCGAAATATTTCTCCACCAGCGGCTTGGCGGTCGCCACGTCGATGTCGCCGGCCAGCACCAGCACCGC